>NZ_JAUBRH010000049.1:0-51969 GCF_036701775.1 Microcoleus sp. N9_A2
ACGAAAGGCTGATTCCTTGCTCCGCCTACACTTTAAGCCGTTAGGCTTTCCGTTTTCGCGGAAACGGGTCGCACGTTCTGCAAATACTCGCCCACTTCTTGTGCACGCTCAAAACCCCTTCGCACGCAATCTCCCAAAGCCACTCCGCCAACGTAGTTGCTGCACAAATACACCCCAGGCAAAGATTTTAAGCCCTCATCGATTTGTTGCAGGCGATCGAAATGACCCAAGTTGTACTGAGGAATGGCCCGCTTCCACACATTCACCGCTAAAACTTTTGGCTGTGGCACATCTGGTTTCAGCAAAATCCGAGATACATCTCGGTGCACCTCCCGAACGATTTCTTCTGAGTCGAGATTGCCAATTCCCCAATCAGTAGCCCCGCCGATGTAACTGCTGAGAGTTTGCCACCCTGCAGGCGCGCGATCGGCAAATAAACTCGATGTCCAAATCGTTCCCAGAGTGCGAATTCCCTGCCCCCTCGGAATTAAATTTCCAAAACCTACTAATTTACCCTTGACATCAGACTGCGGATATGCTAACACAACGCAGGCAACTGTAGGATAAGTAAAAGCTTGTAAAGCGCTGCTAACTTGCGGTTGCAGAGGCTGCAACAAATCGGCTGTAACGTAAGCCGGCGTTGTCAAAACCACGGTGCGCGCCTCAACTTCCTGCTGTCCGTCGGGCGTCGAGAATACAGCAATGTAAGTTTCGCGTTCTGTACGCTGGAGGCGAGTCATGTGCCAGTTGAGTTTCAGTCGATCGCCCAATTGAGCAGCGATCGCCTCTGGCAGAGCCTTCAACCCCCCTTTAAACGACCCCAACTCCCCCGGCTTAGTAGACGGAACATTCGGGTCTGCGGGCATTTTCTTGGGTCTTTTCCTAGCAGAAAGCAGCGCCCCCGCCACCAGCCCGCCACCCACATCAGCCATCTTCGTTACCCGCCCAAAAGCCGCCGCCGCGCTAAGTTGTTGCGGATCTCCCGCATAAACCCCAGAAACAAAAGGTTCCACCAACCGCTGCATCACTTCCGTCCCCAGATGACGGCGGAAAAATTGAGAAACAGTTTCCTCGTCACCCTGCTGCGAAAGTCGATCGCCCATTGCCGGCCCGACAAACCCCAAAGCCCCGAACAATGCCCGCAATTTCCCCGGAAAACTCAGCAACTGAGACTGAATCATCGCCGGTGGAGTCATCGGCACCGGTTGCAGCTTCCCTTGCCAATACACAAAACGAGGCAATTTGCGATCGGCAAAAATCAACTCTTGCTTCAATCCCACATCCACAGCCAACTTCATCAATTCCGGCGTAGGCGAAAAACTGTTCGGGCCCTCCTCCCAGAGAAACCCTTCGGCTGTCACAGTGGTGATGTTCCCGCCCACACGTCCCTGACTCTCAGCGACTAAAATCGCCCGCGGGGATGCACTCGTTGCTTCCTTGTCAAGTGCGTGCGCCAAACTCAAACCGCTAATACCCGCACCCACAATCAAGGTATCTAATAGTTCCATATTACATATTAAAAATATCGCAATCTTTATGTTACATGGCTTTGCACGGCTTGCGTTCTTTGCTGTACTGCCAAACCGCTTTCAGATTACCGAATTGGGAATTGGGAATTGGGAATCGGTAAGCTTTCCGGCCTTTCTTAAGCATTTTTCTAGCAGGTTGTGGATGAGAACCTCTGCCCACCTCCTCGTCTCCCCGTCTCTCCATCTCGCTTTTTTATCCGCTGGGTCTGGTTTAAAAAAAGAGCATCTGCTGTAATTAAGCTATATTCCCAAAAATACTATTTCTTTAAAATTTTTGTATTATAGGGAACAGCGCCAAAAATTGCACCGGGAAACGCAGCAGTACAGTGCCCAAAAAGATTTGATTGGGTTAAACTAACTTTAGGAAAATTTTAGAGCTTAACTTGCAAGTCCGCACCCCGCTCTGAAGAGATGGGGCTTTATGCCCTAATCAAAAGAGAGAGTTGACCAGCTATCGTCTTAACTGATGACGTTATCAAAAATATGGGTGTAAGCCCAAGCTGCTATGCGATCGCGGGTGAAATATTTGAAACGGTAATTGTTCCGTTGAAAGTAGATCCTAAAAGTACCAAGTGACCAAGTAGCCCTGTGTAGGAATAATCAATATTCAAGGCGGTTAAAACTGCCTGATGCGTGCTACCTCGATCGGTCTACTCACATCTTGCACCATTCTCGCTTAACAGGCTTTCCGGCCTGTTCCACAAACAGTTAATTTCTTGTGGGGAGTAGGGGTTGGGCATCCTGCCCGCCCATAAAAGCTTATTGAAAATGGTGCAAGATATGAGTCTAAAGACACGAGGTTTTCATAATACTAAGCTTTTCTCATGAAAAAATACCCATGCAGGAAGTTATCAACTCGTTTCAGTCTTTTTTCTCTAACTCTGTTGATGCTTTCCTAGAGTGCGATCGACAGCAAAAGTACCTATCGATAAATCCTGTCGCTGCTGCTTGGATGGGATTGGAGCCTGCTGAAATAGTCAACCAAACTAATCAGGAATTATTAAAATTATATCCCAATAATGCTGCTGTCAAAAATATAATTTCGCAGATTGATTCTTGCCTGCAACAAGTATTTATTACCGGGGAAAAACGGCTGGCAATTCATGAGGTGACGGCGGCAGACGGCGGGATTAAAATTTACGAAACTGCTTATACGCCAGCGCTGGATGCCTCTAGCAAGCAGATGCGGGTTTTGGGCGTCGGTAGAGATATCACCAGGCACTACCGCTGGCAGCAGCAGAAAACTCAACAGTTACGCCGATCGAACCATTTACTGTTGTTGAATGCAGCTAACAGTCCCCTGGCAATGGTGGGCTGGGATGAAGATTTTCGGATCGTTCAGTGGTCGAAACGCGCCCAAGAACTTTTTGGCTGGACATCCGATGATATGCTGGGCAAGCAGTTCGGCGATTTGGATTTGGTTTGCGAGGAAGATAGAGAGGCTGTAAGCGCGATCGAACTCGAACTAGCCACCGGCAACGGCAATACTTCAATTAACCGCAACTATACTAAAAGCGGACAGGTAATTTGGTGTCGCTGGTTCAACTCAATTATTCGCAGCGGCGACACTTTTACCGTACTTTCTTTGGTGGAAGACATCACAGATCGCAAACGGTTGGAAGCAGAAAAAGCCCAAGCTGCTCGCCTCACAGCAATGGTAGCCGATGTCGGTATTGCCCTCACCAAACACCCTCAAGATATCCTGCTTCCCTGCTGCGAGGCAATGGTGCGAAATCTCGATGTCGCCTCTGTTGAAATTTGGACTTTCAACTCTCAAGGTAATGTTTGGGAATTGCAAGCAGCCTCGGGAATCTACAGCCGCACAGACGATCGGGCTAGCTTTATTGAAAGTAAGGTTAACTCGATCGCCAAACAGCAAAAACCGGAATTTGACTGCGGATTTGAACTGAATAATTTTGGACTCCCAGAGGAAGAATCCCCGAAAGCAACACCGCCACACAGTTCCGAAGTAGCAATTCTCAACACCAGTCAAAAGCCGACAAATTGCCCAATCCCCAAGCAAATTCTTACCTTCGCCGGCTACCCCTTAATAGTCGAAGAAAGGCTGGTGGGAGTCATGGTAATTATCAGCTTCAAGCCGCTGACACCACCTTTTCAGGAAACTTTAGCATCGGTTGCGGATGTCATCGCTTTAGGCATCGAACGCAAGCGTGCAGAAGCTGAATTAAAATCAGCTAGAGGGTTCCTCAATTCCGTAGTAGAAAATCTGCCGGTGGGAGTTTTTGCTAAAGATGCTTCTTCGCTCAAATTTGTGCTGTGGAATAAAGCCGGAGAAACGATCGCGGGTGTTACCTCTCAAGAGGCGATCGGCAAAAATGACTACGATATTTACCCCAAAGAACAAGCTGATGTTTTCGCCGCTCAAGACAGGGAAATATTGACAGGTCATCACAACCAATCTACTGTTAAAGACATCGCCGAAGAGCCGATCCAAACTCGCCACAAAGGTATGAGAATACTGCACACCCGCAAAGTGCCAATTCTCGACGCCGCAGGGCGTCCTCAGTACGTTTTGGGGATTACTGAAGATATTACCGAACGCAGGCAGGTAGACGAAAGCGTGCGCCTCTACGACCAAATTGTGGAGAATATGCAAATTGGTTTGTATGTCTACCATTTGGAAAATATAGACGATGACAGCACGTTAAGGGCGATCGCCTCCAATCCCGCTGCTACGCGGTTTACCGGATTAGAAATGGCGGACGTTTTGGGCATGACAATCGACGAGATTTTCCCCCATTTGCGATCGAAAAACATTCCCCAAGCATTTGCTTCGGTAATTCTGGGCCAAAAAGCCGTAGAAGTTGAAGATATTGACTGCGATGAAGACGGCAGAATAACTCGCGCTTTTTCTATTAAAGCTTTTCCATTACCTAACAACTGCGTCGGCGTTGCTTTTGAAAACATTACAGCTAGCAAGTGTCTGGAATTAGAACTACAAGTAGCTTTGGCACAAACCGAACGTTCCAAAGAACTGCTGCGCACGGTAATTGACAAAACTAGCGACTGGATTTTTGCCAAAGACAAAAAATTTCGCTATATTTTTGCAAACCAGAGTCTCGCTCAAGCGATCGGCAAAACAGTCGAAGAAATACTTGGCAAATCCGATTTAGAATTAGGATTTTCAGAAGAGCTAGTATTTGGGAATCCCGCAAAAAATATCCGAGGATTCCGTGCAGACGACTCTGCTGTACTGGCAGGCGAAACCATCCACAATCCCTGCGAGCAGGCAATTATTGCTGACGGTTTAGTACATATTTTTGACACCCAAAAAGTACCTCTACGCGACGCTGAAGGTAATGTGTTTGCAATGCTAGCTTTCGCTCACGATATTACAGAACGACATGAATCGGAAGCAGCTTTGCGCGGGAGCGAAGCCAGATTTCGCTCTTTGGTAGCTAATATTCCCGGAGTGGTTTATCGCTGGCAGTGCGATTTTTCGACCAGTTTTATTAGCGATGCCGTTTACTTACTAGCGGGCTACGCTGCTGCGGATTTTATTTCGCCTTTGGACAGGGGAAGCCGGACTTTTGCTAGTATTATTTACCCGGAAGATTTGGCCAAAGTAGAAGCAACAATTCGGCAAGGAATAGAAAAACAACAGTCTTATAGCTTGGAATACCGCTTGCTAGCAGCAGACGGCACGCTTAAATGGGTGTGGGATAAAGGTTCTCCAGTGTTCGGCGCAGATGGGAGCGTTTGCTGTTTGGACGGGGTGATTTTTGATATTAGCGATCGCTACTGCGCCGAAGAAGCATTGCGCCAAAAAACTTCCGAGCTGGAAGCAGTTTTTCTGGCACTGCCCGATTTGTATTTCCGAATCAATGCTGACGGCATTATTTTGGATTACTTGTCAGGAAATTCATCGGATTTGTACCTGAGTCCCGAATATTTTGTGGGCAAACGAATGACCGATATATTGCCCGCCACCGTCGCCAGCCAGTTCGAGCTGGCAATGCTTGAAGTTTCAGAAAATAAAACTCCAGTTAATCTAGAGTATTCGCTACTCATGCCGTCAGGAGAAGAAACTTATGAAGCGAGATTCCTGCCTCTTAACTCGAATCAGGCGATCGCGATCGCCCGGAATATTACCAAGCGCAAACAGGCAGAATCTCAATTAAAACAAAAAAATCACGAGCTAGAGCAAACATTGAAACAATTAGGAAGGACTCAATCTCAACTAATTCAAGCGGAAAAAATGTCGAGTTTGGGACAGCTCGTTGCGGGAATTGCTCACGAAATTAATAATCCTGTCAGTTTTATCTACGGTAATATCATTTACGCTAGCGAGTATGCCAAAAACTTGCTGCAACTCTGCAGTTTGTATCAAGAACATTACCCGGAACCTGTTTCTGCGATCGCGGAGTTTGCTGAGGAAATAGAATTGGAATTTATGAAAGAGGATTTCCCGCACCTGCTGAATTCAATTGAAACCGGAGCCGATAGGATTCGCGAAATTGTTCTGTCTTTGCGAAACTTTTCCCGCCTGGAAGAATCAGCTCTTAAGCGTGTTGATATTCACGAAGGAATTGACAGCGCTCTGTTAATTTTACAACACAAAATTAAAGAAAATGGCAAAAATCGGCAAATTGAAATAGTTAAAGAATACGGAGAAATACCATTAATACAGTGCTACGCCGGACAGTTAAATCAAGTGTTTATGAATGTAGTAAGTAATGCCATTGATGCTTTGGCAGATGTCAGAAATAGAAAGTTGGAATTGGCGAGTGCAACGGATGCGGAACCGCAAAACTTTCCGAGTTTACCTTTGGGTTGCGACGCATTGCCTTGGATTCGGATTCGCACGGAGGTTGTGGAGAACAATCGGGTGGCGATCGCAATTTCAGATAATGGCCCAGGAATGGCAGAGTCTGTCAAATCTCGGATATTTGACCCGTTTTTTACTACTAAACCAGTAGGCAAAGGTACTGGTTTGGGACTGTCTATCTCCTATCAGATTGTGGTGGAAAGACACGGGGGCACGCTGCGCTGCATTTCCGCGCCGGGAGGGAGGACTGAATTCGCGATCGAGATTCCAATTCGGCAAAGGTAATTAGTCAGTTGACTGTTGACTGTTGACTGTTGTCATTGGGAATTAATCGTTTTACGGGAAAGATGATAACCTAATTAAAGATACTAAAAGTCAGGAAGATCAACATGGTATACAAAGAGATAAATACTTCTAGTGCTGTTGCCAAACCAATTAAAGATAATGATGATGATGATTCCTACGTTGACTATTTTTACGACGTTCCGGGGGCGCTGCCGGGAACTCTCGACTTAGAACCGGATGCGCCGCCTCCCGAGATTGTATTAATTGACTATTGCGCCACAGCAGCTACTCGTGCCAACTTGGCAAATCCTCGAAAAGCTGCTGCGTATTTAGATACAGCATCTGTTTCTTGGGTTGATATGTTGGGATTGGGAAACAAAGAAACTTGGCGGCAAATGGGCGAAGTATTTAATTTGCACGTAATGGCTCAGGAAGATGTAGTTAATGTTCCCCAGCGACCGAAAGTTGTAGACTATGAAGAACACCTTTTAATCATTGCTTGGATG
This sequence comes from Microcoleus sp. N9_A2, assembly GCF_036701775.1. Taxonomy (NCBI): domain Bacteria; kingdom Bacillati; phylum Cyanobacteriota; class Cyanophyceae; order Oscillatoriales; family Microcoleaceae; genus Microcoleus; species Microcoleus sp. N9_A2. The sequence goes on from NZ_JAUBRH010000049.1 coordinate 7,110, forward strand.
GTGATGATAAAGCCGGATTCAGAGAATTTTCATAAAGAACAAGTAAGTTTTATTTTGGGCAAGCATTACCTGTTAACTGTTCAGGAAGAACCGGACTATGATTGCTTTGAACCCGTGCGCGATCGCATTCGTAAAGGACAAGGAATTATCCGCAAGCACGGAGCAGATTATCTGGCTTATACTCTGTTAGATTCGATTATAGATGGATTCTTCCCAGTATTAGAAGTGTACGGAGAGCGCATTGAAGAGTTAGAGGATGAAGTGGTGGTGAACCCCACCCGCAGAACCCTGGAAAAAATCTATAAAATCCGGCGAGAATTGCTGACGCTGCGCCGCGCAATTTGGCCACAGCGGGATGCAATTAACTCGCTAATTCGAGATAGCAGTGATTTGATCAGTCCAGAGGTGCGAATTTACCTGCGCGACTGTTACGATCACACGGTGCAGGTGATGGATATGGTGGAAACCTATCGAGAGTTGTCTTCGGGTTTGATGGATGTTTACTTGTCTTCGGTTGGCAATAAAATGAATGAAATCATGAAACTGCTGACTGTGATTTCTAGTATCTTTATTCCTCTCACTTTTGTGGCTGGAGTATACGGGATGAATTTCAATACAGAGAAATCGCCCTTGAATATGCCAGAACTGAACTGGTATTTTGGCTATCCGCTTTGTTGGGCGGTGATGGTAGCGATCGCATCGAGTTTAGTTTACTTCTTCTGGCGGCGCGGCTGGTTTGAAAACTTTTCTACTATTAAAGATGACTGAAATCTAAAATCCTCAATTGATTGACGAACGATCGCGTACAATAAGTCTGGGGAAAAAAGTAGGCGCAGGCGGTTGCGGATTGGCGAAAGCTGGTCTGAGGAAAGTCCGGGCTCCCGAAAAACCAAACTTGCTGGGTAACGCCCAGTGCGAGCGATCGTGAGGATAGTGCCACAGAAAGATACCGCCCCCCGATTTGAGATTGGAGATTAGAGATTGGAGATTGCATCAAAAATCGATCGTCAAAAATTGCAAGTTGTTAGGGGGTAAGGGTGCAAAGGTGCGGTAAGAGCGCACCAGCAGCATCGAGAGGTGCTGGCTAGGTAAACCCCGGTTGGGAGCAAGGTCGGAGGGACTACGGTTGGTTTTTTACCAGTTCCGTTTTTTGGTACCGCTTGAGGCGTTTGGTAACAAACGTCCCAGATAGATAACTGCCATCGAAAAGTGCTTGCATTTGAGAGAACAGAACCCGGCTTATGTCCGACTTTTTCCCCTCCAAAAATCCCAGAGTGGGAGAGTGGGAGAATTTTTATATATTATTTTTAGAATCAAGTGAGATATAGCAATTCGATCGCGTTGTGAGGTATGCGGGCTGCTTCCTGTGCCCGCGAGGCTTATGCGCGACAGATAGCCTCATGTTACCGAGATTCGGCTATAGATTTCCAATTCCCAATTCCCAATTCCCTGTTTGGCCAATTCCCAATTCCCTGTTTGGCCAATTCCCAATTCCCAATTCCCAATTCCCACTTCCCTGTTTGCCCAATTCGCTATGAATATGCTTTATCCTGGTCGCCAAAAGCAACTTGAAACATTAATTGAAAAGTTGGGACTGTCGAAAGATGCTTCGATCAAATGGCATCTCGTCGATTTAGCTTTGACTCATGCGAGTGCGTCTGCTAAGGCAAATTACGAGCAGCTAGAGTTTGTCGGTGATGCTGTGGTGCGACTGGCTGCGTCTGAATTGTTGTTTGAGATTTATCCTGACTGTACGGTGGGGGAATTTGCGGCTATTCGATCGATCTTGGTGAGCGATCGCATTCTTGCTAAAATCGCTGAAAGTTACGGGTTCGATCGCTATTTAATTGTTTCCAGCAGCGCCGCCTCGGACAAAACAGGCGCCGAGCCCCGACTGGCCGATGCTTTGGAAGCCTTACTCGCCGCGCTTTATTTGAGTGCCCAGACGTTAGAATTAATTCGCCCTTGGCTAGATTCTCACTTTCAACGTTTAGCGGCGGAAATTCGCAGCGATCCGGCCCGCCAAAACTACAAAGCTGCTCTCCAAGAGTTGACTCAAGGCAAATACAAAACTTTGCCCAAATATAGCGTGCAAGAAACCGGGACAGTGCAGGGGGGCGAGGATCGTTTTACGGCAGAAGTTCACATTCAGGGAGAGTTGGTAGCAGAGGGAAAAGGTCGATCGATCAAAGCGGCGGAACAAGCAGCGGCTCAGGCAGCTTTTTGTCAGTTGACAGTTGACAGTTGACAGTTGACAGTTGGCAGTTGACAGCTTGCCCTGAGCTTGTCGAAGGGTTGACAGTAGTCAGTTGGCAGTTGACAGTAGTCATTGGGAATTGGGAATTGGGAATTGGAAATTTTTAGTATTAAAAGAAACCTAAAAATTACCAATTATGTTATAATTACTGTGCGATTTTTGAAATTTATAATTAATGAAAATCGGAATAGCTGTATTGGGTGCAGGTCGCTGGGGAGTTAACTTAATTCGCAACTTTCTCGAACATCCCAACAGCCAAGTTTTAGCGGTGGTAGACCCGAATCGAGATTCATTGGCTGCAGTTCAAAAACAGTTTAATCTCGATGCCTCGGTGATTCTAGCTACCGATTGGTCTCAAGTGCAAGCCTTGCCGGGACTGGAAGCTGTGGCGATCGCCACTCCAGCTTCCACGCACTACACCCTCGCAGCAGCAGCCCTGCAAAAAGGCTACCACGTCTTAGTAGAAAAACCCCTCGCCCTCAACCTCAGTGAAGCAATAGAACTCTGCCAATTAGCCGAAAAACAGCAGCGGCAACTCTTTGTTGACCACACTTATCTGTTTCATCCAGCAGTCGATCGCGGCCAAACGATTATTCAACAGCATCAACTGGGAAAATTGCGCTACGGTTACGCCCAGCGCACCCATTTTGAACCGGTGCGGCACGACGTTGATGCCCTTTGGGACTTGGCTATTCACGATATCGCTATTTTCAATACTTGGTTGGAACAAACGCCTATTCAAGTAAGCGCGATCGGCACTGTATTTCCGAAGCAAGAAGGAAGGAAGAAGGAAGAAGGAAGAATAAAGAAGGAAGAAGGAAGAATAAAGAAGGAAGAAGGAAGAGGGAAGAAGGAAGAGGGAATAAATAAAGAAGCAGCAGCAGAAATAAAAAATCCATTTGCTCCTTCACTGCTGACTGTTAATCCTGCAGAAGGACTAGCAGATTTAGTTTGGGTAACGCTCACCTATCCCGACGGATTTCAAGCATTTATTCACCTGTGCTGGCTAAATCCCGACAAACAACGGCGCTTAACAGTTGTTGGCAGTTTGGGAACCTTGATTTTTGACGAAATGTCGCCAGAAACTCCTCTGATTGTGCAGCGTGGCAATCCAGATTGGGGAGGCGAAGAGAATAACTCTTTTGAAAGTGCGTTAGCGAAGCCCGCCCCTACGGGAGGCTCATCAACGAAGAGGATCGCGCCACAGCCAACCAGCATCAGACACCGCGAAGTGTTGAGTTTAGAACAAGTAGAACCGCTGAGGCGAGTGTGCGATCGCTTCCTCAACTGCGTGCAAACAAATACCCCCTGTCTTACCTCTTCGGGCGCGGCCTCCGTCGAATTAATCCGCATTCTCAGCACTTTGAGCAAATCCCTCGAACTCGGTGGACAGCCCCTAATACCATTTTAGATTTTAGATTTTAGATTTTAGATTGGGAAAATCACTCCTCAACTTTTTAAATTTCCCTTTTCCGTTACTAAGTCCGGGCTCTGAAAATAAAAACTTGACTGCTGATTGACAGGCAAAGAAATCATCACCGTAGTACCTTGATTCACGCCCGCGCTGTGCAGGGTAATGCTTCCGATCATAGATTCCATTATCCTTCGCGAGATAGCCAAGCCCAAACCGTTACCGCCAAACCTGCGAGTTGTAGAACCATCAGCCATCACAAAAGGTTGAAACAATTTCTGCTGGTGTTCGGGATCAATACCAATTCCCGTATCTTTAATTGTCACCACCACCCAATCGCTTTGACCGCTGGGGCTAGTCGTACTTTCACCACTGCCGTTAGAACTACCAGAATTAGTCCTCGATTCTAGCCGCACATATATATTAATGCTGCCCGACTCTGTAAACTTAACGGCATTGCTCAAAACATTTAAAAACACCTGTTTTAGCTTCTCGGGATCGGCATGAACAATAATCGGATCATGAGGCTCTGGCAAACTTAACTTCAAGCCTTTTTCCTCGATTGGAGTCGCTTGCAAATCAATCGCGTCTTCAAGTACCTGAGTAATATCAACTACTTCTAACATCATGGAGAACGTGCCGGATTCTATTTTAGCAATGTCCAAAATATCATTAATAATATTGAGCAATTGCATTGACGAGTCGTGGGCCCGCTGTAAAAATTCCATTTCTTCATCTCGGTCATCGCAGTAGCCGTCCCGCACAATTTGAATAAAACCAATAATCCCGTTGAGCGGCGTTCTCAATTCGTGAGAAATATTCCCCAAAAATTCATTTTTTAATTGATTGGCAACTTGCGCTTCTTTGGTTGCGAATTCCAATTCTCTAGCCCAGGATCTGAGGCGCTGCACCATGCTGTTGAGTGCTTCTGATAGCTGATTGAATTCCCTAATTTGGAAATCTTGGGGCACTGTCTGCGACGCTTCTGTATCTACTTTCATCGCGTAGTCTCTCAGTTTTTCCACAGGACGCGCCAAGTCGCGAGACAGATATAAAGTCGCGATGATACTAGCAGCAACCAAACCTACAATTAAATTAAATAAAACTTGCTGAATTTCTTCCAAACCTGACAGAGCGTAATCTAAACGAGAGACTGCTAAAATAATCCACTTCCTGTTCTCCTGTTTAGTTGAAGGACTCGGGATAGCAGCATATCCTGCTAGCAACTCTACACCATTTCTTTCAAAGGAAAATAGGTGGAGAAAATCTTGTCCGCCGGCGATCGCCCTTCTGACAATACTTTTTAGTCGATCGGCATCTGCCTCTTGGGCGATATTGCGGCCCACGCGGTTGATATTCGGGTGCGCCAAAATCGTTCCATCTTGGTCGATCGCCACCGTATAGCCGGCTAGAGAACCCTTGGGAGCGCTGGTTTGCACAGGCAGGGCCGACTGCAAACTCAAAGCATAACTCAACTGCAGGCTATTGCCCCGACGAATGTAAACAGGAGCACTCAACACCAAACTCGCTTGGCTATCGGAGCCTTCTTTTCCCGCATCGGGAAAATCCTCAGCCCCCAAAGCCACCTTCTGATCGTTTGCTGTCCCCTGTCGCTGCTTGGGTAAGGACAGACTGATGTAAACGCTCTTGTCGTCCAGCAGCGTTTGCTGCTGCTGTACGGGCGGCCAAAATTTTGCCGGCAACGACTGAATCGGCTGCTGCCCACAAGTGCTTGCTATCACTTGATTTGTCTTTAAATTAGTCAATTGCAAGCAATCAACCTGCGCTGGCAACCGCTGCCCTAATTGCGCGATAAACTTTTGATAATCCTTCGGACTTACAGACTGCAACATCGAGCTTTCCGAAGCGCCGATCAGATTCGACTTCAGCGATTTCGCCCACTGTTCAATAGTTTCTGCTTTTCTGACTGCACTTTCTTTCAAGTTTTGACGAGCAGTTTCCAGAAGCGTCGAGCGTGCCTTGCGATAGGTAACATACTCCCCCACCAGTAGAACAGGTACGCTGAGCAACAAAATCCGCGACAGTAAAATACGGCGAAAGGAGGATTGACCTAACTTAACCATAGGAAATATCTAAATTAAGGTGCAACACCCAACAGCGACCATTAAAGTGAAATAAACCAGACCGAAAGCATGAATCTGTCTAGGGGACTCTGCTGACTGGACAACACAGCTTCAGAACAACATTTAAACACAATTATAGAAGCCACTGTAGTAATCTCGATTCTAAGTCTGTAGACCCAAAGATGCTCAGCAATTTGTTTCGCAAATGCCTGTGATTTCGGTCACACTTCCCTTCTCAATTTTCGGAGCGACTGGCACCGGATCGCCCCAGGGCACATTTTTCAGGCTGGAAAAAGCGTCGGGTGGACATACCGTAGTTGCTTGAAGCTAGAATCGCATAGATGCACTTGCCCCAAATTAACAGGCAAAAAGTTCGGTTTCCGGCTAGTGTACAGAGAGAATTCTTGCTCGATCGGACTTTTTCTTTCCGAATGCCTTCGAGAGATGGGCCAGAGATGGGCGATGCAAGATTTTGCACCCTGTGAAAGATTTCTTTTGCCATCCGGTTGATTCGGTGACAATAATTCGCCTGTCAAAAAAAAAAGAATGAGACGATCGAGCTGCCGATCGACTCTGACAACCCTAACGTGGGGAACCTTGGCCCAAACAGTGTACCCACGCTCCGTAAATTCGCGGTCTCGGCAATAATCTCCATAGCTTAATCGATGAAAAAAAACTTTAGCAATTATACGTATTATTACACAAACAACCGTCCGAGATATCATCACGCTTATTTGATATCTCCCCTTTTAGAAATGCTGGCGATGCTTCAGCAGACCAGCAAGACAAAACTCCGAGTTTTGGATCTCGGCTGCGGCAATGGCAGCCTCAGTCACGTTATCGCAGAGTACGGCTGCGAAGTTGTCGGCGTTGACACTTCGGCGCCCGGAATTGCCATCTCCCGTCAAAGTTTCCCCGAGTGTCAGTTTATCCAAGCAGATATTTACGACCTTCCAGATACCGATATTCTGAACTCATTTGATGTTGTCTTAGCTATTGAAGTAATCGAACACTTGCTTTATCCTAAAGAACTAGCAAAAGCTGCAAAAATATGCCTCAATCCGGGAGGAAGACTAATTATTTCCACACCCTATCACGGCTACTTTAAAAATTTGGCTTTAGCGGTTTCTGGCAAACTAGATAAACATTTTACCGTTCTTTGGGATAACGGCCACATTAAATTTTTTTCAGTAGAGACGCTCACCAAGTTATTAACATCTGAAGGATACACCGACATAAAATTTAATTTTGCTGGTCGGTGTCCCTATCTTTGGAAATCAATGTTATGCTCTAGTACGTTCTCGCCACAAGCAGAGAAATTATGAGTTTTGATTTGTGATGTTTCAGCCAATTAATTTTTATCAATAAACGACCAGCGCTCATGAAAAGTAAAATATAATTTTATGGTGAAATGGTGAAACAAATAAAATGACTGTTGGCGTTTGGATATTAGGCGATCAACTTTGGCAGAACCAAGCTGCTATCAACCGCACCGATGATAAATCTTCCCTACTGGGATTTCCTAGCGCGCCACCGGGAAAAACTTCAGTCGATCGGTCGCATGAGTTTACTCTTAACCAATAGACCTCTTGCATAAGTCCTTTTAATCAAATTTTCGGACGATGCTCAGAGCAACGTCCTAATTATTTTTGCAAGAGGTCTAATCTCGACAAAATGCCGCCGACAGAATTGGCAACCATCGGGCAAAAAGCGGCAGAGTGGCACTTAGGAAGTCATTAGTCAGTAGTCAGCAGTCAGTAGTCATTAATCATTTGTTATTTGCTACCCATGCCCCATGCCCCATGCCCATGCCCCATGCCCTTTGCAATTCTTATTTTTTCCCTGACTTTTCCCTAAACATTCCACAGCGTTTCCACAGGCAAGTCTGAGGTTTTCCACAGATGCGACAAAGTTTTCCACAGAAATTAACGGCACGGTAGCATCTTGCTGCGGAATTGGGGATTTCCTTAACTTGCTGCCTAATTCCTCATAAACCGCCCAACACATAAAGATATGTAACAAAAAATCCCCTGAAAAGCTGATTATTTGGTAAACCTTTTTTTTATCTAAAGGACTTTGTAATATTTCGCAACATTGACAAACCCACCCCCTCATAGCGCACAATGATGCGACCGACCTAAAAAAAAGCGCTCTGATTTCGGCTGTGCCTGCACCTGTATCCGGCCGAAGGGGGGTTCTGTTTTCAATTTATTAGCGAGACTAAAAAAAATGATGAACCCAACAGTCAGTATTTTTGCTGAAATTCCCGAAACGCTGCACGATTCTCTCAAAACTTACCTGGAAACCCATCCCGAATGGGATCTAGACCGAGTATTTTGCGCGGCCCTGTCGCTGTTTTTGTTGCAGAATGCCGATAGCGGTACGCCTGAAGCTTCGCGCAGTTATCGCCAAGCTGCGAGAGTTTATCTCGAAACTCTGTTTCAATCTCCTCAAGACTTGCACAGCAACAATGTAACTCCGTCGTCTTAAAGGATCAGGGGAGAGGGGGAGACGCGGTTTCTGGGAAGGATTTGAGTTGACAGAGAGGGGGCGCACTGCATAGGTGGCAACTTCAGCTTAAAATCCCTGAGAACTATCGCTTATAGCTTAATGCCGAACCCCATTGCATCTCCCTTAAGAAGGGGATTTTGATAGCTTCAAGTCCCCCGGACTATCAGGGCAGGGCTGTTTCATTCTCAGGAAAACCAGCCTTTTGACTCTTGTCGTGCCAAGAATGCCGACCCGGCCCATCTACGATTTGTTAGGCATTGGGTGGGATTGGGGCAGCCACGGGGGGCAGCCCCCACAAGAGAATGAAACAGCCCCCCGGACTATCAGGGGATGCCGGGGGGATAAGCTGCCTTATTCGTCAGACAGTAGACGGGTAGTAGATAAGACGCGCTTGTTTACACCCCTGGTGCTTATGGCGCACTCTACAGACTACAAACTAATGGCTGAAGACTACATCATGCCCATGCCGCCCATGCCGCCCATGCCGCCCATGCCACCCATGCCGCCCATGCCGCCCATGCCGCCCATGCCGCCCATGCCGCCCATGTCGCCCATGTCGCCGCCGGCTTTTTTCTTCTCGGGTTTTTCGACAATCACGGCTTCGGTGGTCAACACCATACCAGCAATGGAACCGGCATTCTGTAAAGCCGATCGCACAACCTTAGCCGGATCGATAATCCCAGCGGCAATCATATCTTCGTACACGTCGGTGAGAGCATTGTAGCCAATGTTCAACTCGCTCGCCCGCACTCGCTCGATCGCGATCGAACCTTCAACGCCAGCATTATCAGCGATTTGACGCAAAGGAGCTTCCAAAGCCTTCGCAACCAAGTCAGCGCCTACTTGTTCTTCAGCGTCTAAAGTGTTTTTGATTGCATCTATTTTGGTAATCAGGTGAATCAGCGTCGTGCCGCCTCCTGCGACGATGCCTTCTTCCACAGCAGCTTTAGTAGCGTTGAGAGCATCTTCAATGCGAAGTTTGCGGTCTTTGAGCTCGGTTTCGGTAGCTGCGCCTACTTTAATTACAGCGATACCGCCAGCTAGTTTGGCAATGCGTTCGCTCAATTTTTCTTGATCGTAATCGGAATCCGTCGCTGCTAGTTGCTTGCGAATTTGCTCGATCCGTGTTTCCACGTCAGCTTTGTGTTCATCGCCAGCGACAATGATCGTGTTTTCTTTGTCGATCGTAATTTTGCGGGCGGTACCGAGCATTTCTAGTGTTGCGGTATCAATGCTGAGTCCGACTTCTTCGGAAATCAGTTGACCGCCGGTCAGAACGGCGATATCTTGTAGCATAGCCTTGCGTCGATCGCCAAAACCAGGAGATTTGGTAGCTGCGACGTTCAAAACGCCACGTGCTTTGTTGATTACCAAAGTTGCCAAAGCTTCGCCTTCAATATCTTCGGCGATAATTAGCAGCGGTTGACCGGTGCGGGCGACTTTTTCGAGAACCGGAATTAATTCTTGAATGGAGTTAATTTTTTTGTCGGTGATCAGGATGCGAGCATTTTCATACTCAACTTCCATGCGATCGCTATTGGTGACGAAATACGGCGAAAGATATCCGCGATCGTACTGCATCCCTTCGACAACTTCCAATTCTGTTAACAGAGATTTCGACTCTTCAACAGTAATTACGCCGTCTTTGGTGACTTTTTCCATTGCTTGGGCAATCATCGCGCCGACTTCTTCGTCATTACCGGCGGAGACAGTGGCGACCTGAGCAATGGCAGCTCCTTCGACTGGTTTCGCCAATTTGGCGATTTCTAGGACTAAGTGGGCGATCGTTTTTTCAATACCGCGACGCAGCGCGACTGGATTTGCGCCTGCTGCGACATTCTTCAAACCTTCGCGAATGAGGGATTGAGCTATAACCGTGGCGGTTGTAGTGCCGTCGCCTGCGATATCTTTAGTTTTGGAGGCGACTTCTTGAATTAAGCGAGCGCCGGCATTTTCCAGGGGGTCTTCGAGTTCGATCTCCCTAGCAACGGTGATACCGTCGTTAACAATTTGGGGAGCGCCGTATTTCTTTTCCAATAGGACGTTGCGGCCTTTCGGGCCCAAGGTGATGCGGACAGCATCGGCGAGTTGATTGACGCCGCGTTCTAGTGCCCGCCGAGATTTGTCGCTAAATGCAACTATTTTGGTCATGTTTGTCTCCAATCGCTTACATTAGCAAATTTAGCACTCTCTGAGGCTGAGTGCTAAGTTGATCGATTTTTGATTGTAGCGCGCCTCAACGGTGTGGGGGATTGGGGGGACGGATTGGAGATTTGGGCGATCGTTCCGAGTGGCTAATGACAGGGCATTGCCGTGTCCCCACAGATCTCGTGTTCCCACAGATATAATGTGGTTTGTTACATATCGATATAATCAGGTTTTGGTTCAGGCCTAAACCCAATTTTGATGGCGCGTCATCCCAAAGCAGAATTTTTAATAAAAATTTATTAAATTGTGTTTTCGGTCATCTACCTTTCGATAGAACTTCTATGCTTTTTTCAAACTTCTACCTTCTATAGCAACCGCCAAGACTATTAGGACGTTCTTAATTGCTGAAAACCTTGGGGAAGACTCCTTCTTCCTTCAGCATCCATCCGTTAAATCCCGATTCACTGCGCGTTGTCGAACCTTATTCCTTTCCTCAATCAATCTCAAATTACGCACTAACAAATGGCTCGTTATTCTCGACTGCAAAAACTCGGCTCTTATATGCGCCCGCACTGGAAACCAACATTCTGGGGCGTTTTTTCGCTATTAGTTGTCAATGCTGTGGGCGTTTACATTCCCCTGCTGATTCGGAATTCAGTTGACACTCTGCAAATTGCGACTAAATTTGACCAAGTTTTCAACTACGTGCTCCTGATTCTGATCCTCGCCTCAATTATGTGGGGAATTCGGATGGTGTCGCGGATTTTGCTGTTTGGCGTGGGGCGTCAAGTAGAATTTGACCTCAAACAGCAAATATTTAATCATTTATTAACATTAGAACCGTCTTATTTTGCCGTCAATACGGTAGGGGATTTAATTAACCGCGCTACTTCCGATTTGGACAATATTCGGCGCTTGGTGGGGTTTGCGGTGCTGAGTTTGGCGAATACAGCTTTTGCTTATGCTTTGACTTTGCCGGTGATGCTAGGGATTAATGTAAGGTTGACGCTGTTGGCGATCGCAGTTTATCCTTTAATGCTAGTTTTGGTGCAGTTATTTAGCGACAAACTTCGCATCCAACAGTTAGCCGTGCAAGAGGAATTGTCGGCGATGAGCGATTTAATTCAGGAAGATATGAGCGGGATGTCCGTAATTAAAATCTACGCTCAAGAAGAAAACGAACGCCGAGCTTTTCGCAATTCCAATGCGAAGTTACTATCAGCAAATTTGCAATTAGCAAAAACTAGAAACTTTATTTTTCCGCTGCTGGGCGGTTTGGCAAGCATCAGTTTGTTGGTACTGCTTTCTGCTGGTGGGGGGGCAATTGCTAATGGTAAAATTAGCATTGGCGATTTTGTGGCGTTGCTGATTTATGTCGAGCGCTTGGTGTTTCCGACGGCGCTGTTGGGTTTCACAATTACTGCTTACCAGCGCGGAGAAGTGAGTGTCGATCGCATCGAATCAATTCTGACCGTGGAACCGCAAATTAAGGATGCTGTCGATGCAGTTGAACTGAAAATGCCAGTCAAAGGCGAAATTGTGGCTCGTCATCTAAATTATACGTATCCCGGCGCTAAGACACCCGCGCTTAAAGATGTTTATTTTACCATAAAACCGGGAGAAACTGTCGCAATTGTTGGGGCGATCGGCTCAGGAAAATCAACTTTAGCTAATGCGCTGCCCAGACTGCTGGACATCGATCTGGGCGAGTTATTTTTAGACGGACAGGATATTACGGAGGTAAAATTGACCGCATTGCGCGGGGCGATCGCCTACGTTCCGCAAGAAAGTTTTCTGTTCGGCACTACCATCAAGAATAACATCCGCTACGGAAACCCTTTAGCGGAACAGCCGGAGATTGAAGTCGCAGCAAAACAAGCGCAAATTCACGCCGAAATCCTCAACTTTCCGCAGCAGTACAAAACAGTTGTCGGCGAGCGCGGCATTACTTTATCCGGCGGACAGCGGCAGCGGACGGCACTTGCTCGCGCTTTGTTAGTTGACGCCCCAGTGTTAATTTTGGATGATGCTCTTTCTAGCGTTGACAATCAAACTGCTACCGACATTTTGCAAAACTTGGCAACGGGAACCGATCGCAAAACAGTAATTTTTATCTCGCATCAAATGTCAGCGGCGGCCACTGCCGATCGCATTTTTGTGATGGAGAAAGGAGAAATAGTTCAGAGCGGCACTCACGTTGAATTGGTAGGGCAAACAGGGCTTTATCAGTATTTGTGGAACCAGCAAAAATTAGAGGAATTGCTCCATTGAAAAGTGACAGATACTTTTAGTTATACCAAATCCGATAGCATCCGAATTAATATTAGCTACAGCCTGGACACGGCACTGCCGTGTCCCTACAATTAATCGCGGTAGGGACACGGCACTGCCGTGTGCTCTATATAATTCCGGTGCAACCGGAAACAATATCAGAGGATTTCGGGGATAAAGAAGCCACCAAGTTTATTGCCCCCCGATTTTAATTAGCTACATTACTCAAGGGAATTTCTTCTTGTTCTTGAAACAATTTAATCGATTGCAGACTATCAGAAGCAGCATCCCAAAGAATGAATTGGAAGCAGTCAGGAATATCGCGAATAGTCAGTGATTTTGAATTAGCAAGCAAGAGAATATTAGCATTGTGACAAGCCCGAAGATTATAGTTAGGTATGCGCTCAGAAAGATGATGAATATTGTGGTAAGCAATATCAGCCGAAAACCAATTGAGGATAGTCGGTAATTTTAGGTAACTACTGCCTTCAATTGCGCCGAGAAGATAGTCCCAACCTTCGGCTTTATGAGCATAGGAACCGTCAAAATTATGCTGAACAAAGAAAATACAGATAAATATCGCAGCTGAACAGGTCATGACAATTGAGTAAACACTCCAGAAAAAGCCAAACCCCAGTAAGTTGCTCAGATAAATCCAGCTACCCACAACACAAATATTGTTGAACAATAAATCCCAAAACTCAGCCGTCGTATACCAATGTTTGGATTTATAAGAAGCAATGATTGCAGATAAACCCATGCCAAAATCTTGATTGAGACAAGCAAAGATATGTCGGATAAAACCCGTAATTCCCAAGATTAGCGCGAGTCGTGGCTTAATAATTAGATAGAAAAAACCACCGGGAAACAGCATCAATGGGTGTCTGAGTAACTGATACATCTTTTGACTAAATGGACTTAGCGCCGCAAATTTTTCGGTGGATATCAACGCCGAAGGGCCTCGGTACATATCCCAATTACCATTATGTTTGTGGTGATAAGCGTGTCCCCTCGACCAGGGGTACTGAGGAATCGCATTGATGATACCTAGCAGAAAACCCATCAGGCGATTGACTTTTTTGGAACTAAAAAGAGAATAGTGCCCGCAATCGTGCATCAAAGAGAAACAACGTCCTGAAAAAAGTGTCATCAACACCATTATCGGCGGAAGCAGGAATACAGAAATGGCAGCCACTTTAAATGCTAAAAACCATAAGAGTGTATAAGGAATCACTGTATTGAGGATTTGGCAAGTAGCTTTGAAATTGTTGCTCTTCATATAAGGAGCTAGCACAAAATCAGACTTTTTGATCGCGGTTTTCATTGAATATGTCTACGATGTATGGATAAATGCTTAGCTTAGCATCAGGATAGGCTGGCTATTTTTGGCATTGTTTTATTGCAGCTAATTGGGTAAATTGCGGTTAAAAATTAACCCATACTTTACAAAACTGCTGATAATATTTAGTTCATTAGCTCCTCCTTTAGGTTGTCTCGCCAAGCTGAAGTTTATCCCCGATCTGACAGACTTAATTATAACAAAATGCCGTACTAATTGCTAATCATTGCAGAAAATTAATTTCTATTAGACCTATTGCAAAAATAATTATGACGGGCTCTACGGCCCATCCCACAAGAGTGATTTTTTCTTGTGGGATGGGCCGGAGAGCCCGTCCCATTAACTGATGAAAAGGATTTTTGCAAAAGGTCTATTTTATCCTTACGTGTTAGGAGAATAATAATTTCTTTGGTGGGATTTTCGGTTGCCATGATTTGCAGAAGATTTGAGATAGCGGCTGGCTCTATTGACTGTCGTTGCCGATCATCTTTGCTCGACAATTCAGTTAAGAATTATAAGTGATGCGGAACCGTATCAACCTGCCACTTCACAGGTGTATTGATAGGCCGATTTACATGACAAATCACCAGGCATCAACCAGGCGTGAAAAATCCATTTCAAGCAGTGTATCCAAGGGTCAGCATATTTTGGTGAATTAACAGATTCTGTCAATACCAAAAGCTACCTTGCCGCTTGTTATCTTCAACTTGCATTGATTTCTTGCCGCAGCACTGTAGCAGATTTTACCATATTTTTCAGCGCGGGAACAGTCTGCAATAAAGCATCTGTCTCTAATTTCCCTGTAAAAAATGCTTTCAGGGCTTTCTTTATTTTCCGGTTGTTACCAATCCGAGGATATTCCCCTGTCTCAGCGAGAATCGTCATAAGTCAACTTTGTTTGCAGAAAAAACTGTGAAGCCTGTTAGCCGCCGAGCAAATTGCTGCACCCGAAGGCATTAATATGATTGGTTGGTTGCACGATCGACCTTCGGTGATGTATGCCGCTATTTTTGCTTGCATCGTCTGTGCCACACTTTACTGTACCGGGCTCTACCCCCAACTCGATCGCACGCTCAAAAGTTGGGAGACTGGCGAAAAATTTGTATTGGCGGGCTATAGGGGCGAGGGACAAACCGCCCGCCTCGGAAGCCAAAGCTGACACAACATCCACAACCGCAGAGGATTTTGGATCAACTCCTTGAGAACAGAATTTGAGGAGCGATCGCAATTGGCTGCGTTTTTTGTGTTCGGAGATAGCTCGGATTTGCTACAATCTAATCGCACACGCGATTAGAAATGGGTTATGACCGAACTATTAGATGAGACGCTTTCTATTGAAATCGCGACTCGCATCAAAAGCAACCGTAAAAACTGCTTTGATAACGCTTCCAAAGCAGCATTAACCACCGAAGGCGCAATCTACGTCCAAGGATTTTTAGCTGCACCCGGAGCGCCCTATAAACCCATCGAGTATAGCTGGATTGAACTCGACGAGCGAATTGTTGACCCAACTTTTCCGCATCTCGGCTTCAGCGCTCAAGACATTCATTACTTCCCCGCCCAGCGATTGAGCGTCAAAAAACTCAAAGCAATTCTAGATGAGTCAAAAGAAGATTATCCAGAAGATGACCCGCTACCGGTTTACGGAAATCAACCTTATGAATATTACGGCGATGTCATGTTAGGCGGTAGCGATTACCAAAATGCTTACGATTTGGCTGCGCTTAAATGTAGGGAATTGAACCAACCAAAAAAACAGGATGCAAACTAATTCAAGACTAAAGCAAAAAAATGGTTTAACGCGCTACTTATAGTGGAAAGGTGTGCAGTGTCCACCCTACAGATACAGATTACTTTAGCAACTGTTCTGTCGATTAATATACTTCATCATGACTTCCAAAATCTACAAACACGGCTTTTGCGTCTTCTGTAAAGTAGAAAAGTACCCTTTCGTCGCAATCTACGCTAAAGCTCCAAAACTCCTTGAGCCTACCGGACAATTTATGAGTTTTTAAGCTTGGTTCAAACTGAGATATTGCATCATTGTCAGCAACAGGCTTTCCGGCCTGTTCCACAAAGAGTGAATTTTCTTGTGGAACAGGCCGGAAAGCCTGTTCATAAAGCTTATTAAAAATGGTGCCATATCTCAGTTCAAACGGCTCTCTGATGAACTGTTCCAGCTTTTGCCAAAACCTAGCCTCCAAATCAGCATCGCCTTTGATCCGCTTTTTGAAAGCACGCTTGAATGAAGAACTGAAACTGACTTCCACGATTATTCCTCTATCATTACTCTGAGTTCATTGATGTTAGCGGAAAATTTCAGTTCACCTTTTTGTTGTTCAATCTGCGCTGACTTAAAGTTTTGATACATTTCTTCGCGACGTTCTTCCCGGAGATATTTCTTCAACAACAGTTGAAGCTCTTGCTTTTCGTCAGTAGAAAGATTCTTGATCGTCTCGATCACATCACTGAAAGTCATAACTTAAAAAACCCTATTGTGCTGATTAGATTAGACCTCTTGCAAAAATAACTAGGACGGGCTCTCCGGCCCATCCCACAAAAAACATTTTTTCTTGTGGAACGGGCATCTTGCTCGTTCCAAAATTTGATTAAAAGGACTTTTGCAAGAGGTATATTATAGCAAAAAATATCCTTTTGGTTGACTTTGTTTTCTCGTTTCCCGGCTCTGCCTCGTCTCAAAAAAAGCAAAAAATCTCACTATTTACCATTTTCAAACTTCCAAGATGCAGGAAACCTCGAATAATGAAAAGCAGCCAATAACGGATCTAATTTCTGATTCCCAATCAAATCAGCCAACAATTTAGCCGTCACCGGAGCTAACAAAATGCCATTGCGGTAATGCCCCGTAGCCCATGTCAAATTCTCCCAAGCACTAGCACCCAAAATCGGCAATTCATCGGTCGTAGCCGGCCTAAATCCCCACCAAAACTCCAGAATTGGATAGTTTTGTAATTCGGGATATAACTTAATGGCTCCTGCTAGCAAACTTTGGATTCCTGCAGGCGTATTTCCCGGCGTGAAATCCACATTTTCGCTAGTTGCGCCAATAATAATTCTGCCATCTTGACGTGGCACAATATAAATGCCAGTCCCGAATATAACGGTTTGCAGGGGCTGGATAACTCCACAATCTTCTGGTACACATACTGACAGCATTTGTCCCTTTCTTGGAAAAACAGGAACATTCAATAACTGCTCAGACCAAGCACCCGCCGCCAAAACATAACGATCTGCTTGAAATTTTCCTGCGGTTGTTTCAACGCCAACAACTCGGTTTCCCTGCCGAATAATTTCCCCTGCATTGGCTTGAATAATCTCAATCTGCAATTCTTTAGTTGCGGCCTGAAGCGTCCGAAATAAAGCGCGGTTGTCTACTTGAGCGTCGTCAGGATACCACCAACCGCCAATTACTTCTTGACCTAATCCAAACTGGTGCTGGCGAACAGTATCTCTGTCCAACCATTGAGAATTAAGGTTTGACAAAAGTGGCTTTTCTTGAGGCTCATTTTGACAAACTGGTGCGAGAATTCCCGATCGCCAATATCCCGTTTTCAATCCAGTAATCTCTTCTAGCTGTTCCACCCAGGCGGGATACAGTGCGCGGCTTTGCAAGCACAAATCCAGCATCGGACTGGGGGGAATTCGTTCGGCTTGGGGGGCGAGCATTCCGGCGGCAGCCCGCGCCGTCGGTTGTTTAGAATCGGCGGTGAGAACCGCGACAGATGCCCCTCGCAATTTCAGTTCTACTGCTAGCGAAAGACCAATTATTCCGCCGCCAATAATCAGAATATCTTTAGATGAATTCATTAACTTTTATATGGACTTTCTGGCTTTTTTGACCTCTCGGGTTTCTTTATGGTAAGGTGCCCCCTGTGCACCTTACAGTTAGAATTCTTGCACAAGTCTTACAGATTATCTGGCAAGGCGATCGTCCTATCTGCCTTCCTTAACAAAAAATCTATGCTTGGGGTTTCCAAACAGTTTCAGAACCCTGGCCCCAGAAACCGTCATATTTTGTCACCTTAATATCACCTAAAACCTTAGTCTGGCAGGACAAACGGCGGTTCGATGCGGGAGAATGGGGAGGAAGCGAAAGTCGGGCTTTTTCGCGCCACTCGGGCTCGGAAACTTCACCCTCGACGGTGACGGCGCAGGTGCCGCAAGTGCCTAGCCCGTGGCAGTTGATGACTTTGGCGTTACCGTTGTAGAGGTCGATGCCGTTTTTGAGCAAAACTTCACGGAGATTCGATTCGCGATCGCACTCAAATGTTTTTCCTTGCGCTTGTACCTTGACCACAGCAATTTACCCCAGTTAGATTTATGTTAATTTTCCTATATATTATCGCATTAAATTCAAATAAATTCATCTAATATGGTAAGTGATATATTACCAATTTCTCGATCGCAATTTCCCATGACAAATCGGCTCTGGATCTACGATACCACGCTGCGAGACGGTGCTCAGTGTGAGGGACTCTCCTTATCTCTCGAAGACAAACTGCGAATTGCTCGGCAGTTAGACAGTTTAGGAATTCCCTTTATTGAAGGCGGCTGGCCGGGAGCTAATCCTAAAGACGTACAATTTTTTTGGCGGCTCAAAGAACAGCCGCTAACTCAAGCAGAAGTTGTAGCTTTTTGTTCGACTAGACGGCCGGGAACTACGGCAGCTAATGATGAAATGTTGCAGGCTATTTTGTCCGCAGGTACTCGCTGGGTGACGCTGTTTGGAAAGTCGTGGGATTTGCACGTTATTGAAAGTTTGAAGACGACGCTAGAAGAAAATCTGGCGATGATTCGAGATACAATTGAATATTTGCGGAGTCAGGGAAGGCGCGTTATTTACGATGCCGAACACTGGTTTGACGGCTACAAGCACAATCGAGATTATGCTATTAAAACTTTAGAAGTAGCCGCCGATGCCGGTGCAGAATGGCTAGTGCTTTGCGATACTAACGGGGGTACTTTACCTCACGAAGTCAGTCAGGTTGTTCGCGATGTTTTAGAAGCTTTAGGAACCAATCGCGAAAAATCTTTACAATTAGGAATTCACACTCACAACGACTCGGGAGTTGCGGTTGCTAATGCTTTGGCTGCGGTGCGGGAAGGAGTGACGATGGTACAGGGAACTATAAACGGTTACGGCGAACGCTGCGGCAATGCCGATTTATGTTCCTTAATTCCTAATTTTCAGCTAAAGTTGGGTCAGAATTGCATTGAAGACGAGCAATTAGTTAGATTAACTCAAGTAAGTCGCTCGATTAGTGAAATTGTCAATCTTGCTCCCGATGATCATGCTCCTTTTGTCGGTCTTTCGGCTTTTGCTCACAAAGGCGGAATCCACGTATCGGCTGTTGAGAAAAATCCGTTAACTTACGAACATTTGGAACCGGAAAAAATCGGCAACAGACGGCGAATTGTGATTTCCGATCAAGCGGGTTTGAGCAATGTTTTAGCGAAGGCGCGAACTTTTGGAATTGAGCTCGATCGCAAAAATCCTGCTTGCCGCCAAATTTTGGAAAAATTGAAAGATTTGGAAAGTCAGGGATATCAATTTGAGGGTGCTGAGGCTTCTTTTGAATTGTTAATGCGGGAGGCCTTGGGAAAGCGCAAGCGTTTATTTGAAATCAAAGGTTTTCAAGTTCACTGCGATAAAGGTAGGGAGGAAACAGTTAATTCTTTAGCAACGGTGAAAGTGACTGTTAACGGTCAAGATATTCTGGAATGCGCGGAAGGAAACGGGCCTGTTTCGGCACTTGATGCGGCTTTGCGGAAGGCTTTGCGGAATTTTTATCCGGCAATTACTGATTTTAACTTAACAGATTATAAGGTGCGAATTCTGGACGGATGTGCGGGAACTTCTGCTAAAACTCGCGTGTTGGTTGAGTTTAGCAACGGTCAAGACCGCTGGACGACTGTGGGGGTTTCTGGTAATATTTTGGATGCTTCTTATCAGGCGGTTGTTGAGGGTTTGGAGTATGGTTTGGTGTTGGGAGATAGGGAGGCGATCGTTTTAACTGTGTCGAGTTATTAGGTTGACGGCGAAGAGAAGTTGCCTGAATATCGATTTTTAAATAGATACCAGGCGATTTCATATCGTTTCCGGTTGCACTCTTCGACACGATCTAGAGGATACGGCAGTGCCGTTTCCCTGCTGTGGGTAATATTAATTCCGATGCTACCGGAGTAGATATGACACAATCTTTTTTGTATTCATGGTAACTCTGTATGAGGAGTTTCATCCCTCATACAGAGTTACCAGTCTCTTTCAATTGCCCATTCTAGCTAAGACTACTTTTTCGCCTCATTATTATTACCTTCCCCAACGATCGATCGCATTCCTTCGAGCGTAGCGGGAATGCTGCGCGGGTCCATAAACATCACCTTGCTGCTGTCGCTGGTGCCAATTTTTAGACCCATATCCAGATAGTTTTGAGCTAACAAAAATTGTAAAGCTTCCCGGGCAGTGGGGTCATTTTGCAGAGTTTTGGCGATTATTTGCAAGGCCTCAGAAGTAGCTTGAGCTTTCAAAACCTGACTTTGGCGTTCTGCTTGAGCTTTCAGGACGATCGCCTTTTGTTGAGCTTCCGCCTCCAAAATAGTCGCTTTTTGGCGCGCTTCTGCATCCAGAACTTGCGCTTCTGCTTTACCTTTGGCGCTGTTAACTGCTGACTCGCGTTCGCCCTCGGATGTCAGAATTGCCGCCCGCTTGCGGCGATCGGCTGCCATCTGCAATTCCATCGATTCCTGTACAGTTTTAGAAGGGATAATATCGCGCAATTCTACCCGAGTTACTTTCACTCCCCAAGGATCAGTAACAATATCTAAATCTCTGAGCAAGATCTCATTAATTTGAGAACGAGCAGTAAACGTTTGTTCGAGATCCAGTTGACCCATTTCGGCGCGAATTTGAGTCAGCACCATATTTACCATTGCTGACTGGAGATTTTCTACTTTGTAACAGGCTTTTTCCAAGTCTACAATGCGCCAGTAAACCACAGCATCAACGGTGAAGGAAACGTTGTCGCGGGTAATACAAGCTTGCGGAGGAATATCTAAGACTTTTTCCCGAATTGTTTGCTCGTAAACGACGCGATCAAGAAACGGCGTGACAAAATTCAAACCGGGTTCCAGTTTCTTGCCGCTGTATTTACCTAAAGTTTCCACCAGCGCTTCATTTCCCTGATTGATAATCTTGACGGAACCTGCGAGGGCTGAGCCGCCTAGTGCTAAAAATACAAGTAAAAAAAGTTGTTCCACTGTCGCCTCCTATAAATGTTGAGTGTTGAGTGTTAAATGTTGACTAAAGAACGATGACTAATTACTAACTACTAATTGTCTGTGATTAATTACGCATTTTGTTTAAGAATGCAAGAGATTTTCTGGCAAAACTATCAGAGTAGTGCCTTTCCGTCCCACGACAATTACGTTTTGGTTGGGGGGGATGGCGGCGTTCGTGTCTTCGCAGCGAGCTTGCCAAGAATTCCCCTCATAAATGACTCGGCCGGCTTCTCCGGGGGGAATTTCTGTTAAAGTTTTTGCTTCCTGAGAATCTGCGATCGCCCTTGCCGTGCCTTTTGGTATCAACCGCCGAGACAGCAGCACAAAAACTGTCGAAAATACCATCCAGAGGAATATTTGTAAATTAACGTAAGGTAGAACTAGAGAGCATCCAGCTACGGCGAAGGCGCTCAGTCCCATCATAAAAGCGACAAAAGCAGTCGGGAGAAATAGCTCTGCCAAACACAGCAAAGACCCAGCTAGCAGCCAAAGGAGCGTCGGAGTCAAGATCATAAAAAGAATAGGTGATACTATTTAGATCTTAGATTGGAAATTTAAGATTTAAGAAATGCCAACAACTGACTATGCAAGGGTTTGCCACTTGCAAGCCCTCAGAGCGCTTTTTCGCGCCACGGTATCAGGTTGATGCTTCTACCGTACTCAATGTCAGAGTTTAGTAACTTAAATTACAATTTAAACCCGTGCAGACTGGCAGAAACTACAATTTCTACGGGCCCAAAGGCAGTTAAGAAATTGATAGGGGCTAAAATCAGTTTATTCTCAAGCTCATGAATTTGGGCTGGCGAATCATATATCTTCAGAATGTTTTTACACAAATTATTTCGATATGATCAGCAGTTTCTCCGAACCCATTTATTGCCCGAATCTTAGCTGTCCAGATCCCCGCAATACCTTTGGCCGCCAGCACTGTGCAGCGTGCGAAACGGATTTAATTTATCGCTATGTGTGGGTGGTGGGGCAAGCAGCCGATGAAGTGCCGCCGGGTAAGGTAATAGCCGATCGATACTTTGTCATTGCACCCCAAATCTGGCTCGACAGCCGTCCAGCTTTGCCTCCGAGCGTCCCGGAAGAACTGCCGGATACGATTATGCCTTACCTGAATTTGTATCCCCAACGGCTGCATACGCCGGAAGTATACGGTTTTTGTTCGCTAGGGGAAGCACCGGAAGCGACAGAGGTGCTCTTGTTGGAAAATGTGCCCATCAATAATTTCGGTCGCCTGTATCCTTCTATTTTAGAAGCTTGGTCTGGGACAACCGCCGCGCGGCAAGTTTACTGGCTGTGGCAAATGCTCCAACTCTGGACGCCGCTATCGGAACATGGAGTCGCTTCGAGTTTGCTGGTACCGGAAAATTTGCGGGTGGAAGGTTGGCGGGTACGCCTGCTGGAACTGCACCGGGGCAATTTTGTACCGACGCTGCGGGATTTGGGAGATGTGTGGTCAGGTTTAGTGGAATCAGCGCAACCCGAGGTGCAGTCGAGACTCGGAGAGATTTGTCAGTTTATGCGCCGCAGCAGCATGAATTTGGACGCGATCGCCCTGGAACTAAACGATTTACTATTAGAACAATCCGCTCAATTGCCTCTGCACTTAGAAGTAGTCGGCATGACCGATACCGGGCCGCAGCGCTCCCAAAATGAAGACAGTTGCTATCCGGTTGCTACTGATTTTCAATCTAGCAAAACTTCAGGGGGCGAGAAACTAATTCCTTACTTGACAATGGTTTGCGACGGGGTTGGAGGCCACGAAGGAGGAGAAGTTGCCAGTCAATTAGCCGTGCAGTCCCTGAAAGCTTTAATCCAAAATTTGCTCGCAGAAATTGCTCAACAAGAAGAGTTGATGACGCCCGCAATGGTCATCAAGCAACTCGAAGAAATAGTCAGAGTTGTGAATAATGTGATTTCCGCTCAAAATAATGAGCAGGGAAAAGAGTTGCGGCAACGGATGGGGACGACTTTGGTGATGGCCCTCCAGTTGCCTCAAAAAGTGAAAATTTCCGAGGATTTGCCCTCAAATAACAGCCACGAACTTTATTTAGTCAATGTTGGAGACAGCCGCGCTTATTGGATTGGCAAAAATTACTGTCACCGGCTGACTGTGGACGACGACGTAGCCTCAAGGGAAGTCCAGCTAGGACATTGTTTGTACTGGGAGACTCAACTGCGAGCCGATGCAGGAGCCCTGACTCAAGCTTTGGGAACGCGGGACGGCGATTTCCTGCGCCCGACGATTCAGCGATTTATTGTCGAAGAGGAAGGCTTACTGCTGCTGTGTTCCGACGGTTTGAGCGACAACGACTGGGTAGAGCAATCTTGGGAGAATTACGGCCCAGAGGTGCTTGAGGGCAAAATGTCTTTGGAAGCCGCAGTTCAGTCTTGGATTCGTCTCGCCAACGAGAAAAACGGTTATGACAACACCTCGGTGGTGGCGACTCACTGTCGGATGTCGCCGGAGAGATTGGTACTGTTTGATCCGGCGGTGGCGTCAGCGCCAGTGTCAGCGCCAGTGTCAGCAGCCTCGGTGTCGCTGCCGCCTTCCCTCGTGGCGTCCCTCCAGAAGTCCGGGAGGATTCCAGAATCTCAGCTTTCAGAATCGTCCAAACAGTTGTTGTACCCCGAAACTTCCCCCGCCCCGGAACCCGTTCAAAAACGGCGATCCAAGCTTCCGCTGCCCCTACTGGGGGTGTTGGGGCTGATCTTAGCCGGCGGCGGTTTAGGTTTGTGGATGCAAAGCCTCCAAAGCCCCCAGCCAGAGCCCGAACAACTTCCGCCACCGCCGGAAACTCCTGTCCCAAGTCCTTCGGAGAGTCCCTCGCCCGGGGCCGAGAGTCCCTCGCCGTCGCCCGAATCGACTCCTGCGGAAATTCCGCCGCCCGATAGCGAGAGTCTCTCGCCGTCGCCCGAATCGACTCCTGCGGAAATTCCGCCGCCCGAAGAAGCGGAAACTCCTTTGCCATCACCGGAGTAAGGGAGATTGAATTAAGCAGAACCTTTCATAAAAAGAATATGGGATGCGGGAAACGATCGCGTCTTCAGATTCCAGAGGGAAGCCACGCGGGGGACTTCAGTCCCCGTGTTCTTTCTTTCCTACCAACGGCCCTTGTGGTAAATCTTCTAGGCTTTTGAGCTTACCTACACAATGCTCAATTACTCGTCAATTCTATCGTTTTATAGTGATCATCGCCTTAGTTGGGCTAGTCCAACCTTTCCCCTTTTTTGATTATCATTATTAGTTAATTTTTTCTCCACTTACAGGTGTTGACAAAATCTACTCATTTCTAACTTGTTAGCAATGACTTGACATCAGCTATGTTATATAAATCACAGTGGGAGCATCTCAATGAAAGCAGCCAAGCTAGAAATTGGAGTTTTGAGGCAGGAGGCAGGAGGCAGAAAAAAAAGGCAGAAGGCAGGAACCCAAAGAAGTGTTTTTACAAATATGAGATGCTCCCATCACAGTTAATGATTTTGTATCATAGTCCGCTTGCAGAAACAAGATAGCTAAAAAATCAGCCATCACTACAAAAAGTAGTTAAAAATGCTTAAGAATCTCCATGCAGCTAACAATTAGCGATTAGGAACTAAAAACATAAGCTTTTTTTATATTGACGGCGCACAATTTATCAACTATAATTACCAGACCAAAAATAACAAAAATCTTACGCCTAACAGTTTTTCTCAAATAACCGTTAAACTATTCTAACGTTTGCGCGTACCCAACCTCGCAGGCACAACCTATATCTGTTAAGGATTCGTCCTGATTCACAGGAGCAAGATTTTAAAATATGCATCTCAGCGAACTGACTCATCCAAACCAATTACACGGCCTTTCGATTCATCAACTCGAACAAATTGCCCGACAAATTCGAGAAAAGCATTTAGAAACTGTAGCCGCTAGCGGCGGCCACCTCGGCCCAGGATTGGGTGTAGTCGAACTGACCTTAGCACTCTACCAAACCCTAGACCTCGATCGCGACAAAGTTACCTGGGATGTCGGCCACCAAGCTTATCCGCACAAATTGATCACCGGCCGCTACAACAAGTTTCACACCCTACGCCAAAAAGACGGCGTTGCAGGCTACCTCAAGCGCTGCGAGAGCAAATTTGACCACTTCGGCGCGGGTCACGCTTCCACAAGCATTTCCGCAGCTTTAGGGATGGCGATGGCGCGCGACCTCAAGGGCGAAAATTTCAAAACTGTAGCAGTCATCGGCGACGGTGCGCTGACGGGCGGCATGGCACTCGAAGCCATCAACCACGCGGGCCATATGCCGAAAACCAATTTGATGGTGGTGCTCAACGATAACGAGATGTCAATCTCGCCCAACGTCGGCGCAATTACCCGCTATTTGAACAAGATGCGACTCTCGCAGCCGGTGCAATTTCTCAAAGATAACTTAGAGGAACAATTCAAGCACATTCCCTTTGTCGGCGAAACTTTTACTCCAGAAATGGAACGCCTCAAAGAAGGCATGAAACGGTTAGCCGTGTCCAAAGTTGGAGCCGTAATTGAAGAATTGGGCTTTACTTACATGGGCCCGGTTGATGGACACAATTTGGAAGAGTTAATTGCTACTTTCAAACATGGTCACACTATCCAAGGCCCTGTGTTAGTTCACGTTGTGACGGTGAAGGGCAAAGGATACGCCATCGCCGAAAAAGACCAAGTAGGATATCACGCCCAAAATCCCTTTAACTTAGCCACTGGCAAAGGCATTCCATCCACCAAACCCAAGCCTCCCGCTTACTCGAAAGTCTTTGCCCACGCCCTGGTCAAGCTAGCAGAAGATAATCCCAAAATTGTCGGCATTACCGCTGCAATGGCAACCGGAACTTGCCTAGATAAACTTCAGGAAAAACTGCCAAAACAGTACATTGATGTCGGGATTGCCGAACAGCACGCGGTGACTTTATCTGCTGGTTTAGCCTGCGAAGAAATGCGCCCGGTTGTAGTAATTTACTCGACATTTTTGCAGCGGGCCTACGACCAAATAATTCACGATGTCTGCATCCAAAACTTGCCAGTTTTCTTCTGTTTAGATCGCGCCGGAATTGTCGGTGCCGACGGCCCCACCCACCAAGGAATGTACGACATTTCTTACTTGCGGTGCTTGCCAAATATGACAATTATGGCACCAAAAGACGAGGCTGAATTGCAGCGGATGGTAGTCACCGGAATCAACCACACCAGCGGCCCGATCGCCATGCGTTACCCGCGCGGCAACGGTTACGGCGTACCTCTGATGGAAGAAGGTTGGGAAGAATTGCCGATCGGCAAAGCTGAAATTCTCCGCAACGGCGACGACTTGCTAATATTAGGTTACGGTTCAATGGTTTATCCGGCAATGCAAACCGCCGAGATTTTGAGCGAACACGGCATCGAAGCAACAGTCATCAACGCGCGTTTTGTCAAACCTTTGGACACTGAATTAATCTTGCCTTTAGCACAGAGAATCGGCAAAGTTGTCACAATGGAAGAAGGCTGTTTGATGGGCGGCTTCGGTTCAGCAGTAGCCGAATCTTTGATGGATAACAATATCCTCGTACCACTGATGCGGCTGGGCGTACCGGATACATTGGTGGATCATGCAACGCCTGAACAATCATTTGCCAGTTTGGGATTGAATCCGTCGCAAATGTGCGATCGCATCTTAGCACAATTCAGCCGCAAACAATCACCCGTTAGCGTCTAATTAGCTAGAATTCTAGGGTGGGCACTGCCCACCTTACTTCACCTTTACTGCACAAAAGGAGAATCAACAATGACTAACGTGAAACCAAATCGTACAGTACGGCGCGGAAGATTGTTCCCCGAAATCCAGTGGTCAGAAGAAAAAAAAGCCCAGTGGCGCGCTGAAAGAGAAGCATTTTATCAACGCTGCAAACCAACCTTCGATCGCCTAAAACCAGAATTGATTAAAACCCACTACAACTGGTATATGGCAGTTGAACCCGACAGCGGGGACTATTTTATCGACAACGATGATATGGTGGCTACCAAAATGTGCCGCCAGAAACATCCAAATGCTATCCCATTCATGTTCCGCATCAACAATACAGGGGCCTGTGGCACGATATGATTCAAGGAACATTTGGTGATGAGGATGAGCTATTTTTTGAAGTTGACTTGATTGCTGATAACGGCTTAGAATTACCTGTTGATGCTCTCCTAGATACAGGTTTTTCTGGCTGGTTAGCAATGGACATTCAGGATTCACAAGGACTTAATTGGACTTATGTTAGGCGACAAAAAATGATAACAGCTAGGGGAGAATTCAATTTCGACCTTTATGCAGGAAAAATCAGAATTGAAAATCAAGAATTCGATATTCCTGTTCACGTAGGTGACGGAGTACCCGAAGTTTTAATCGGTCGCCAATGGCTAAAAAATCGGCGGTTAGTAGTTGATATGTCTGCGGGTGTTTTGACATTAGAAGTAAATTAATAGCAAGATGACTTTAAAAAGTTTTGATATAGTAATAGTAGGAGCAGGCCCCGCAGGTGGCCACTGTGCGAGAATATTAGCAAAATCCGGCCGCAAAGTCTTGCTTGCCGAACAAAACGACAATTTTAATAAAAACGACTTTTCCAGCGCTGCCACGCCTCTAGAAACCCTCTCTCAATTCGATTTACCAGAATCGGTTATCGGCAGTTTTTGGCACAAATTGACTATTGAAACTAGCAAAGTCAGTCAAACTTGGGATTCTCCCGAAAGTTTGGGAGTTGTGCTCAACTTTGCTAAATTTAGAGCTTTTTTAGCCGAGGAAGTTGAGCGATTTGGCGGTGAAGTTTGGCTTGGTTATCGCTACACCCGACATTCACAAGCCAAGGGCGAAACAACCGTAGAATTTAAACAGTTATCCGACGGTCAAATTATCAAAGTTAGCACGAAAGTATTGGTTGATGCTACTGGCTTTGCTAGGGCGATTATGTACGAAAAAGAGAATGATAAGCCAGATTTTTTGTCGGGAATCGGTATCGAATATTTAATTGAAGTAGAACCGGAAATTTATAATAAATATGCCAATGATTTAATCTTCTTTTTGGGCGATAAATGGATGCCGAAGGGTTATTCCTGGATATTCCCAATGGAACCAAACAGGCTGAAAGTTGGTGTGGGTCGCATTTTTTTAGAGCAGAAAACGCTGAGGCATTTGTCACCGCTGAAAAAATATATTGATTTACTGATTGATGAATATCTGAAGTCTAAAAATTATAAAATTATTGACAAACACGGTTCCATGCTGAAGTACAGTCGTGGTTTGAAGGATATTTATTGCAAGGATAATATAATTGCGATCGGCGATACTGTCTCCACTGTAAATTTTTTGGGCGGCGAGGGTATCAGACACGGGATGGATGGTGCCGAAATAGCGGGGAAATATATTCAAAGCTATTTGGAGGGAAAAATATCAGATTTTCGGGATTATGAGACGGAAATGCACCGCAAGTTTGATAAGAAATGGAATATTTCGGAAAGGTTGGCGGTGAGAAAGTATATCGATGATGTTAATGATAAACTGACAGATAAAATGATTTCTTATTTAAAGTATATGAAAACTGAAGATGTTATGGACATTTTATTTTATTATAAATTTGAGAAAATATCCCGAGGGTTAGGCGGTTATTTGCAGAGAAAAATAAAGGAATTGATTAATAAATTTCACTTGTAAGGTTCGTCCGTTGAGAGATTGTTAATTGATGGAAAAATTTCGCTGATTGAGGCACCATACTAAGCTAATTTTAAGGCATTTTCGGCGGTGACTTGAATGCGCGGCAGCGACAATAAAGAATCGTCAAAACTGCTATAATTTAATTTATATGATACACCAAAAGTATATCCACTCGCTCCAATTAAATGCGCTACAATGGAATCGACATCCCCGTAAGGATAGGCAAAACATTTAACAGGTTTCTCTAATCCCCGTTCCAAGATAGCACGGGATTTGACCGCCTCCCGCACAATTTCTGTGGGCGACAATGCAGTCAGAGGTTGATAGGTAGCAGACATCGAACCGAATTCAATTCCTGCATCCCGCATTTGCAGAATTTCTGGCCATCCCATTAAGTTTACTTCTTCACCTTCGGCTTTTTCCCAACTATTTGTCTTTCCTATTGACTCCGCTACTAGAAAAACAGTTGCTGCAAAATCAAAGCGTTTTAGCAGAGGCCAAGCATATTGGAAAAAGTCGAGATAGCCACCATCAAAAGTCATCAATACAGCTTTACCGGGTAAAGGAGTTTTAGCCAGTTTCGCGCTTCGCCAATTCTCCCAACTCGCACTGTAATAACCCAGATTTTTGAGATGGTGTAACTGTTGTTCAAAAATCTGGGGAGTAACTGCGTCTAAACCGTCAGGAGAAATGCGGCGGTAGGAGAGAATCGGGAGTTTTTTTGTAATGCTATGATTGTCAGAAAGTTGAGGTTTCACCGAGTGATAAGGTTCTCGATAAAAAGATTTTGAGCCAATGATTTCCGGTGCATAAAATACTTGTTTTGGTAATTCGTTTTCTTGGGGAATTTCCATTGTTGTTTCCCCGGCGATTGCTGCGGCTGATGCGATTTCCTGTAGCGCTGCGGCTGGGAGTGCGGCGCGGCGGCTGATACTGGTGCCGATCGCACCCGATCGCCTGCCGAACATCACCGCATTTGGCGGGTAAATGCCACCATAACCCTCTGCATTCAACCATTCTGGTTGATTCGACCTTTGGCGGGCAGCAGAGGCTAAGCGCGATCGCAGCGATTGCTTACCGTCGAGCGGTTTTCCCAGCAAAGCTTCTCGCACGGCGGCGACGCACAATTCAAAACCGCTATTTCGAGTAATTGTCGATCGCAATTTTTGAGCAGAAACAAAATTATTTTCCACCGCAACCGTTACAATACCGATAGCAACGCCACCTACTTTCACCAGGACATCAATTTCAGAAAGCTCAACTTTTATATTAGGTAATTCTTCGCTAACTTCTACAGCAATTAAATCTTTTTCGAGCGTAATTGTTGGGACTTCTTCGGCTATTTCTGATTGATAAAAATTATCTAATTGCCAATTTGGGCGTTCCCAAAAATCTTGCAAAAATAGCGTCCAATCATGTTTGGGGCGCAACGGTTTCAGCAAAGTTTCCCACAATCTATTACCTTTTTCGCAGCGATTGCGTTGAAAGTAGCGATCGAGAATTGGCCAAGCAAACTGGGCTGCGATCGCATCCGCCAACACCGCACCAGCCACAATCCCGTCGCAGACTGGCAATTCCACAACACCGAGTTTAATGCCTTCTAATTGAATTGTACAGTGCAGGCGATCGCATATTTGCGATATTCCGCAAATATCCGAAATTGGTTCGCTCACTTCTACCGTAACTTTCCAGGCAATTTCACCCTTGACTCGCTTAATCTTATCTAAAATATCTTTAATTTCATTACTCGTAAAAATTTTATGATATTTGTGAATTTTACTACTTTTAACCTCTCTCTCAATTCCTTGATGCCAAGGTAAATTCAAACTGAGACTAGCTGCTTTTTCTTGATAAAACTCCAGCATTTTTTCGTCATATTCAACACCCATAAAATGACAAAGCTCTTCTAATTTCTTGACTTTATTATCAACAATTTCCTCATACTTGACTAATATATGATTAGATTTTTTAGCATATTTATGACTAATTAACGTCGCCTCCTTCCAGCGATGGATACAGTGGTTTAAATCCCAACCAGGCCCCCACAAATCATGAGAATTCCTAGTAGCCTCATGCAGAGAAGCTATTGTATCAATACCATTTCGCAAAATATGTATGAATTTAGCATCCGGTAAAAATCGCTCTATGTCATCAATAAAATATATATGTTCCGGCGTTTTTTCCAACCAAATGCTTTTGTTTTGTTCCGCAGCCAAACCATCCAAAACTCCCACAAACCAACTAACTTTAGTTCCCAAACTTTGACTGTCATCAAAACCTTGCAAAAGTTCAGGGCGATTAATCTCATCTTTAAAAAAAGTTTCCATCCTACCTGGAAACTTTCCCGCAAACTTCTTGTAAAGTAAATATTGAAAAAACTTAGATTCGGGAAAAGAAATAACTTCAGGATGAGCAGCCAATAAACTTTGAAGCATGGTTGTGCCGCTTCTCGGAGAGCCTATTAAAAATATTCGTTTCATTTTTATAGCTAATAAAGGGTTTGTGAATTAGATTTTTTTTTACGAACCGCAGAGAGCGCAGAGGGCACTGAGGAAGAGAAGCAAGAGGTATGATTGATGTTCATCTCTGGGCTATCTGCGGTTAAAAACTTTTTTCCTAACTCCAACTAAAATCCTCATGCAACAAGTCCGAAAGTTCCTGATTGTAAGGTTTGAAGTAATTAGTCAATTCTTGTGCGATTTCCGGTGGTATTTGGCTGTATTCATCGACATGATTGATTTCATATTCTTTACTTGTACTTTCACTAATATCCAAGAAATTCAATACTTCTGAAAAGACTTTGCCTGTCTGCGCGTAAAAATCTTCGCTTTTGATAATTAGCAATTGTTCTCTCGGAAAATAGTCGAGCCAATTTTTGATTTGTTCTACATAAATTCCCCGCGACAAATAGGAATAGTGCTGGTGATTGAAACTGTAATAATTTTCATCTGCTTTGATTTTTTCAATCTCACCTTTGAGTCGATCGCCCTCAGAGGCGATCGCCTTTTCAAAATCCAACTTTTCGCATCCGTTCGCCACTTCTAAATGATAGTGCATCCACGCTCGTTTTACCGGGTTTCGCAGCATTACAATCAGCTTAACATCCGGGAAACACTTGTAAACTCGCTCCGCTACCAAGGGATGATAAATATAGTAAGCAGTCATCTCCCAAAGGAGCACCTTCTCACTCGCTACACTCCGCGTCAACTGCTTGCTGTACCACTCAATACCGCGCTCGAAATTTAATTCAAAAAAGTGAATGTCCCGCGAACCTTCTTTGATAATTTGCAAGTGATTTGCGAGATAACCGTATAGAGATTCCGTGCCGCAGTTTTGAGCGCCAATCATTAAAAAGTCAGGTTTTTGCTTGTTTTCCAACTGAGTCAAAATCTTGGCGTAGCCGGGATTATTCTTATCCAAATCGTAAGTTGCAGCGGCTGGTTCGGCTAAATCTAGAAGCGGCATTTTGCCCTCAAATTCCCAGCGGTACGGCGGACAAAGAATCGTTTTTTGGTTTACAGTCGATCGCACGTACAGCGGATAAACCTGCCAATGATAATCGTAGGCGTAAGCCAAAGTTTCCTCATAAACCCCAGCATTCACGTAATACTGACCGTTTCCTAAATCCAGCCTGTCTATTTGCAGCCGGATTTTGCCTTTCCCTTTCACAAGCGGCAGCAGTCTGCCCATTTGATTAGTATTAGTCTCAAAACAACTTTGACCATCATCCCTGCTAATTGTCACGGCAAAAATAGCAGCAGAAATTTCCTGCAAAACCGAATAATTAATTTCAATGCTAATAGCATCACCGCTATCTATTTCTGCATTGGGCAACACTTTAACATCGGTAATTTCCACTTCCAAAGAACCGAAGCGATTCTGATTACCTCGCAGTGGCGAGCCGCTACTTGTAGCATCAGCAGCACGCAGGGGACTGTTATTTTCTGTGGACGATCGCATTTCTGACAAATACTGACCGACTACTACTTCCGGTTCCCCATAGGCCACGATTTCACCTGATTTCAGCCACAAAGCCCGATCGCACATTTTCTGAATTTGCGACGCAGTGTGAGAAATCAAAACAATCGCACATCCTTGATTTTTAAACTCAGTTATCTTGTTCAAACATTTAGTTTGAAAAGCCACATCACCAACCGACAAATGTTCATCAACTAACAGCACTTCTGGATCGGTATGCACCGCCACCGAAAAAGCCAGCCGCATTTTCATCCCCGTACTGTAAGTCCGCATCGGGCTGTCAATAAACTGTTTTAACTCTGCAAATTCCACAATATCGTCAAACCTGCGCGCCACTTCCCGGCTAGTCAAACCGGCCACCACAGCACCCACAAACACGTTTTCTCTGCCCGTTAGATCCGTGTGAAAACCAGCACCCAAATCTAACAAGCCGCCAATTCTGCCGTTAACTTTAATAGTTCCTTCCTCAGCCTTACCAATCCCGCCGACAAGTTGCAGCAGCGTTGATTTTCCCGCCCCATTCTTGCCAAGAATTCCCAGCATTTCCCCAGGAGAAACAGTAAAATTTATATTCCGCAGCGCCCAAAAACTCGCCTCCGGCTTCAGTTTCCACCAACCGGACAAAGCTGCCTCCATAATCGTATAAGGTTTCGCGGCAGAGTAGCGGTTAAAACGCTTACCCAAACCCTTGACAATAATTGCTTCTCGCATTTATAATTCCTCCACAAAATGATCGCTTTGCCGTCTAAAAATTCCCAGTCCAATGGGCAAAAGAGCCGCCACAGCCAAGCTCAAAACTAACAGAGCCTGCCAATCCGGCTGCATACCTTTGAGCAGTATGGCGCGGTAAGCTTCAATCAGTGGCACCATTGGATTTAAGTAATAAAAAATCTTAAATTTTTCCGGTACGCTGTTGATGTCGTAGAAAATCGGAGTCAGGTAAAACATCATCTGCAAAACTACTCCCAAAGTGTGCTGAGTGTCGCGAAAAGTGACATTTAAAGCTGCAAGGGGATAAGCAAAACTAACTGTCAACAAAAACTGAATAATCATCAGCAGCGGCAACAAAAGTAGCACTGAATTTAGATGAACGCCATCAATTAGCAGAAAGATAATTAACACCGGCAAAGCTAACACAAAGTGAATTAGCCCAGTCATCGTCGTGACTACCGGCAAAATTGCCGTGGGGAAATTTGGCTGCCTGATTAGTGCCTTATTATTGGTAATTAATCCCGTTGATTTAAATAATGCCGTTTGAGACCAACTCCAGATTAACAAGCCGCTGAAAACAAAGGAAGAAAATTTGGGAATATTCAGCGCTACGACAGAGCGAAACAAAAAGGAAAATACAGCCAACTGTAACAGCGGACTGATTAAAGTCCAAGCAATCCCCAAGGTCGATCGCTTGTAAAGTAATTTCATATCGCGATCGACCAATACCCGTAGCAAATCAAAAAAATGAGTGATTTGGCGAATGTAAGCTACCTTTCCCGCATTTATCACAGCACACCCCCAGCAACTATCTGAGGTTCTCGCCCGGATAAATTCCAGGGCTGAATCTTAACCAAATTCTGGGTCTGCACCAGGGCCAGGTTGTCAGGAATTGGTTCTAATAAATTAGCTTCATTCAATTCTATTGCCATAATTACCCTTGTCAATTTCTCTTTCTTTTAACTCTAACTTACTATTTCAGATTAACTAAAGGCTTATTTAATTACACCTCTATATTCTATTGTTTTTAGAATCTAACTATGTCATTATAATGCAGAATTTTCCAGCTTTTTTTTGTCCAATACTGTAAACAACTGTAGATGTTGAAGTAGGATGTTGTCAACTAAGCTAGGCTCAGAATGAGCAGCACTTTTGGGCATACCGTTAACCGCGATCGCCCGAGCCAGAGGTTCGGCAAAGTCAAGCGCCAGAATCGATCGCAAGTGAGCGCCCCGCAGTGGCTCTACACCGAATTTGGGAGTGACGTGACCGATCGGCAGTTCACCGTAACGCAGATCAAGGCCATCGGGTTTTTTCTCATCAATAATTCGTTCTGCTGCTTCCCAACCTTCCTGCAAATCGATTTCAATTTCATGTCTGCCCAAATCGCCGCTAGCCGTTCCTTCTTGCATAAAACTAGAAAGAGCCGATCGGGTTTTTAACTGATCCATCACTCCCCGCAAGTACGAGTAAGCCAGTAGTTTAGTCCGCAACCACCGCCAAGTTCCCCGCATCCCCATGTATTGAAGCCAGTCAAGGGATTTTCTCAGTCCGACAGCCAGCAAATCTAAGGCCGCCGGCCAGAAAAATACGATCGCGACCAAAATTTTATTTACCAGCGAATCAGGAGTTTCGTAGTCTTTTATGTGCAGCGTCGGTCTCATTTCCGGGTGCCGCTGACCGATCAAAACATCCGATCGCCCTTCCGCGCGAGCTCGCCCAAAAGAGCGATCGAGGTTGTTAGTTTCGTGTTCGTAGTGATACCCGACTGCATCCGGTGCCACCGCAAAAGGTACATTTGCTTTGAGCAAGCGCAAGGCAAACTCGTAATCTTCATAGGCAGTACCCGGGCCGAAGGCCGAATCGAAGCCTCCGGTGCCAGCAAACAGTTTTGTATCAATAGAAAGGTTGCCACAGAGCAAATCTTGATAAGTGTAGCGGTGAGTCGGCTTGCTCATCTGGTAAAACTTTTCCTCCCACCAAGTCCGCACTTCTACATCAAAAAAATTAGTCCTGGATTGCAACTTTGGCGGATAAGGGCCGATCGCGGCACAGCCCGGACGTTCTCGATGAACGCGCCCGTGGTTTTCGACTAAACACGGCGTTGCTTCGATGTCATCGTCCAGAAACAACAGCAGTTGTCCAGTAGCCTCCGCTGCTCCAATATTGCGAGACATACCCACACTCCGGCAGTTTGCCTCAATTGTGTGCATTTTAAAAGGAGCTTTGTAGTCTTGTAACATTGTTAAAGTATCGTCAATGCAGCTATCTAGGACGACCCTGACTTCGATGAGATCCATCGGATAAGTCTGTGATTGCAGAGCATCCAAAGCCCGCCGCAGCGAATAACTTCGGTTGTGAGTTATAAGAATGATGCTAAATGTTAGATTTTCCATATTTACATTAGGAATTGGGCAGAGCGAAGCGGAGAGATCGGGAAGAGAAAAGTGGGCCTTTTTAACACATAACAACTAACAAATAACCAATCACAACTAACTAATAATTTCTTCCTTAATTTTTTGCAACCACTTGCGAGAGGCAAAATAAGCCATCGGGCCACTAATGCAGCCCCGTAATTGAGCCAAAAGCAAATCACTAGGAACAGAATCCGGTTGCTTTCGCAAAGAAGAAATTAGTTCAGGAATTTGTTTGTACCACAACCATGACAAGCCTAACAGAACCACGCTGAATTCCCTATTCACCACAATCATCCCCGTCCAGAAAGCATAGACTCCGACTCCGTAGCCTTCAAGCGTATTCCGTAGTTCTTCCCAGGTACGCCGGTGGCGGTGCCAACTCAAGGCCCTGGGCTCGTAGACGATGCGGTAGCCCGATCGCAAAATGCGGGTAAAAAATTCGCAGTCTTCCCCGCTAGCCGCGGGCGTTCCCGCCCCCAGAACTTCGTCAAACAAGCCAATAAAGTCGATCGAACTTTTCCGCAAAGCCATACTCGCCGAAACACCCACAAGATTGACAACCAGAGGATTGCACTGCGCCCCGTCAAAAATTCGGCGTTCAAAGCCCCGCCCGTGGGGGCTGTAGCGCTCGAACCATTCTTGCGCTTCTGTTTCGAGCTCCAAGGGCA
Organism: Microcoleus sp. N9_A2; assembly: GCF_036701775.1. Classification (NCBI taxonomy): domain Bacteria; kingdom Bacillati; phylum Cyanobacteriota; class Cyanophyceae; order Oscillatoriales; family Microcoleaceae; genus Microcoleus; species Microcoleus sp. N9_A2. The sequence continues at coordinate 43,898 of NZ_JAUBRH010000049.1, forward strand.
TGATTAGCCCCGTGACGCACATCACTCGCCGATCGCTGAAATTTCGCAAGAGCGATCGCAGCCAGTTTGGATCGGGCACTGCATCGTCATCTGTAAACGCTACGAATTCGTGTTTAGCTTCGCGTAAAGCTCGGTTGCGGGCAGCGCTGGAGCCCGGTACGTCCTCGCGTACATAGCGGACTTTTGGGTAATTTTTGACCAATTCTTCAGTAGCATCCGTGGCGGGACAATTGTCAATTACCAAGTATTCCTGACCGTCGTCTGGGAGCTGCATCAACGCTTCTAGACACTGCTGCAAGTCTTCCGGGCGATCGCGCGTGCAAACCGCTACTGTGGCGATCGGCATTGCCTGCACCGACCCCCGCTCATCCCATTCTAGAGTGTCGTAGAGCCAGTTTTTGCACAAGTTGTCACCAGCAGCATTCATCAGTGTTTCCTGTAATTCGTCACCACCAAGGCGGCCTCCGACTACGGGCAAAAGAGCTTGACCGATCGGTTTTCCGTGCAGTCGAATTAAAACCAAGGCTTTGCTGTAACGCTCCTCAACCGTAATTTCGGGCGGGAGTTTGGAGATTTCCAGGTCAAGAATAGCTGTTGCCATGAGTTATGCCATCTTAGATTTTAGATTCTAGATTCTAGATTTTAGATTCTAGATTTTAGATTCTAGATTTTAAAAAACTCATAGATAATCCGTATTTCCTCGGATGTATTTTAGCCAAAATTGTTTTACAAAATAGCAATTTATTAATGCCATAGTTGCCGCTCCCCGCTTGCAAATCAAACATAACGCCTCATTTTTGTTATTGCTGTTATTTATATTTTAACTGTCGATGACCGACTGATGTCAAGTTTTTTTCGTACATAATATTTTTCGTCAAAAACGACCGCTTGTTGAGGCTAGTGTCAATTGCCAGTGCTATTGGCAGCCGTTGCGCTAGCAAGCCTCGCCATTAATGCCACATCTAAAAACCCGATTTTTTTTAGAAAACCGGGTTTGTGCGATCGCTCCTCATTTCAGCTTTAATTGCGATCGGGTACTCTTCTCTACAACATACCAAACAATTATACACTCTCCCAATTCAAACTTTCGCAAGTAGTAATTCTCTAACAATCCCAAGTTAGTTGTGAGAATATAATAGAGGCAACCCATGAAATACTATTTTTTGAGCCTCAAGTCAAATACTAGGTATAATAGCGCAAAAAAATATCTTGGATGGGCGGGTTTAGCTAAAAATTGATTTTATACAAGCCACTTTTTGAACTCCCAATTTCTCACAATAGGTTTATTGATAGCACTTAGTTCGCCACTCTCAATGAGTTGATTTAGTCCAATCAATAACCACGTAAATTGATCCCATTTTTTTATTAAAATGTTTTACAACCCTATAATAACCTGAATATTCAGGATTTTCTAAAAGTTTAGTACAGTTAATTGCTCAACAAACTAAACTCTATAAACTGGTAGGTCTAGGTTAAAATTGGCATAGCGACGAGAGCCAGTCACTGATCTATAATCTGCTGTGCAAAGCGCGGCATTCATTTGCTGAATGCAGTCAACAAACACGGATCTCGCAGAAATCAAACGATACATATTAGAGAGCTACGAAGTGTTATTGGACTCCAAACACAGCTATTACACACTTTTTAAATAGGCACGGATTAGCTAAAAAAAACTCAAAAACCCTACCCCAAAGAAGACCCAGCAATGATAAAAAAAACACGAGATAACAGACTGGTTGGAGACTCATCAAGCTGAGATTACTTCTGGCAAGTTAGTGGTATTTTTACAGGATGAAGGATGAATATCATCCATTGTCGGGGGATTGAGGTGGCTATGTTGGGGGTAAAACAAAAGAACTCATCTTTTTGTCCCCTAGTCAATCAGCGGAGTAAACGAACCTATTATGGGGCAGTCAGTCGATTTTAGATTTGAGTTTTGAGGCTTCGGCGATACGTTGGGTGAGCCATCGAGCCGCGCTCAGACCTTCGGCGAGTACGAGCGTCGAGTTGCGCTCAGTCGAACGATTTGAGATTTACTTCACAGATAAATCTGGAGCTTGAACACGAGTCTAAAACTTTGGGCTGCTGGCGATTCCTGTCGGAAACTTATATCCGTTTTTGGGCGGGGTCAAAAAGCCATTTAAACTCTCTCCTCGATAGCCACAAGGTTTGCTTAGAAGAATGTATCAAACTTTTACAAAGAAACCGAGCCAACTCATAAAGTCTCTGTCTGCCCGGACAAAAGCAGTTAGCTAGCACGATGCTGGTTCTCCGTTTTTCAGATTGGACAATACACGGCCCTGAAAACCCGGAGAATGAAGAATTGTAAAGTTTTATCAAGATCTTTGGACATTTGAATTAAAATCTTCTCATAAAAAAGACTAGCTTTTAGCAGGCGCAAATTGTGGAAAAGGATTTAAAACTCAGAATATGAGATCGAGTTCGCTGCTCTTACGTGGTGCAATAAAATGTAACTTTTGATGCCAGAACCAGTAGCCTGAACTTTGTCGAAGGCCGAATGCCCGTCCGGCCAATGCCTTCGGAAAATAGCCTTCTTGGCGCTGCATCAAATCTTAAGTGCAATTACTTCCCTTTGACGGGAGCCGGAGCCTTCGAGCAAACATTTAGCTCCAGGGCTTACGCACCACAACTTTAGATAAACCGGGTTTTTTTACCGGGAGCGAGGGCGGCAACCAAGTGTTTTCGTTCATCAAATCCGGTTTCTGCGTCCGAGACTGAACTCGAATGAATGCAGTCGCAACCAATATTTAAATATGGCGATACTGCAAGTTGCGTGCAAAGCAGGGAGCTAACCGCAGTGATGGATCTCGATTGTTTACCTTACGGCGCAGGCCACGCACAGGAAGGGGTCTGTCTGCTAGTCCGAATGGGGCCGCACCGCATTTTACTCGACTGCGGTGTAGAGGATATTGCACCGCTGTCAGCGACACTAAATCGATCGCTGCCAGCCGATTTTGTGGTGTGTACCCACGCCCACTCTGACCATGCCAGAGGTTTGCTAGCACTCCATCAATCTTTCCCCCACTTGCCAATTTACGCCAGCGAAGTGACAGCGCGACTGCTACCGCTCAACTGGCCAGAACTGGCTCAGCAGCCAGAGTCACGGTTCTGTCAGGGACTGCCATGGCAGTCGCCGCTCGAAGTGCGCCCAGGACTGAGCGTGCAGTTGTTCCCATCGGGCCATTTGCCCGGAGCGGCGACTGTGCTGCTGACTTATGCCGGACCGCACCGCACCTACACAGTGGTTTACACCGGCGACTTTTTTCTGTCCAATTCTCGTTTGGTGGAAGGTTTGCCCCTGGGAGAACTCAGGGGCATGAAGCCGGATGTGTTAATTTTGGAAGGCAGTTACGGCACGGCGCGCCACCCTCACCGCCGACAACTAGAAAATCAGTTAGCCGATCGCCTCCACCGCGCCATCGCCGACGGGTACTCGGTACTGCTGCCCGCGCCGGCCCTTGGTTTGGGCCAAGAAATGCTGATGCTGCTCCGCAGTCACCACTACTTTACTGGCCGCGACTTGGATATTTGGGTGGACGGCACTGTCGCCGACGGGTGCGACGCTTATCTGGAACTGTTACCCCAATTTCCCACCGCCGTCCAAAATTTTGCTCTGCACCAACCTTTGTTTTGGGACGAAAGGGTGAAACCCCGCGTCCGCCGGCTGTCTGCCGAACAACGCCCCGGATTGGGAGCCACGCCCTGTATTGTGATTACAGACAAGTTAGCTGATTTGGCTTTGTATGTTGCCGATCGCACACATCCTTGGATTTTGCTCGCCCCTCAAAAACCTGGATATCCCGTCAGCGACTGGCTGGGCAACAGGCCCGAATCTGGAATCAGAAGTGTCGAAACTTATCTACTAGCCGAACACTGCGACGGGCCGGGGACTACCCAACTCATCCACAATTTGCGTCCCCAGCACGTAATTTTGATCCATGGTTCCCCTGCATATTTGGCTGACTTGGCTAACTTGGACGAGCTGCGAAACCGCTACCAGTTGCACACTCCGGCGGCCGGAACACTGGTCGAATTGCCGATCGGGGAAATGTTTTTGCAGCCCGCTATCCCAGAAACTAACTATGAGGGAGAACTCAGCGAATTGGGGACAGAGGTAGCAATTAGCTTGCCGAGTCCGATTACAGCCGATCCTCGGTGGGCCAATTTTGCCGATACCGGTTTGGTAGAAGCGCGCTGGCAAGGCGAAGAACTGGTACTGCGCGGCATCTCCCAGCGGGAACTGCTTTTTCAAGGCAGCGCCGTTCAGGCAAACCTCGAATGCTGCGGCAATTGTCAGCACTACCGCAGCCAGCGCTGTTGGAACCAGTCCAGTGCTTTGTTTGGCTTTAAAGTTACCCCCGACGGTTACTGTCCCGTGTTTAAAGCGATACCGGAGTCGGAACTTTTCTTAGAAGATGGCGAAACAGACGGCGAATAAGCTGTCGGGCATCTAGAAACCAGCCTGCAGGCCAAGAAAACAAAAGAACAGTCCTGGACGCACCCAGACAAAAAACCCTGTTTCAGCAGGGCTAGGGTGTCGCGTATTGAATTTTTAAACTACTGTGTACTTACGCTCTTGTGGGGTGGGCAGGAGATCCCGCCATCAAGCTTAAATTTAAAGGCAAAATAGCTTATGTGGTCACAACCCAGAATATGTTTGGCCTAAATCGGGTTTTTTGCATAATTTCTCCACAAAAAAGGGAGAAAAGTCGTTTTCTTTTCCCCCAAGTTTTCCTTGTGCCTCAAGCGCGAGCTCAAAACTATTCCAAATTCGAGTCCGGGTAGTGATTGCGAATTTGTTCGGCTTCGGGACAATCGTCAGAAACTAGGGGTTCGCAGTTAGTTCGGGATACCGAAGCCAACTTCTGGGACACAGCTCCAATACTTTCGAGACGCACCATTTCTTCCCAGGAGCTGATTTCGTCTTCTTCGTCGGTTTCGTAGCGCAGCGTGACTAGATCCCCTTCAATATCTAGGATACGAGCGCGCTCTATCCAACGTTGCTGATCTCGAAGAAAAATAGAAACCTCACGACCATCACAACAGAGTTGATAGATTTTGCGCTGTAGCATTTGTCAGTTCTCCTGCGCAGTGTAACTTGCTTAAAATATGGCCTGTTTACCGTAACGTACTTTGGGTTTTACATCGGAAGGCACAGCCGTATGGACTGGCCAGTTTCACGTTTTCCGCAACTTTGGTACCGATGGGAGTTACCAAATTTGATTTTACCACCAAATCTATCTAGTACGCCATTTATCCCATTACAGGTTGTGCAGCCAGTGGCATCCCTCGTGAGAGGCATTTGCCAGCATAGATCGAAGCATGAGGACTTGACGACAGCACGCGATTAACAGCGACAATAACAACAGACTCTGCCTCAAAAATCTCGCTCTCTTTTGCCTCAACTCCCCCAGAAACGTCTGGTTTCGACGTTTGTTCGATCGCCCACTAACACCTCTTAACTCAGTCTGCAATCTCAAATGTCAAAGCAAAAGCTCCAAAGCGACACTCAAACAGCGACAATAAAAACAGACTCTGCCTCAGAAATCTCGCTCTCTTGTGCCTCAATTCCCCCAGAAACCTCTTGTTTCGACGTTGGTTCTGGCCCCGAGTACCCTCTGTGAACTCAATCTCAAATCTCAAATCTCAAATCTCAAATCTCAAATCTCAAATCAATAGACCGGAGTGTGATAAAAATCACTGACAGCAGGCAGCCCCTAAATGTAGAAAATGGTGGCAGCCAACAACTAGCTTCAAAACGGGCAGCGGAACCTGTGGCGGTTAAGCTAAAAGAATTGCGGTTCCGTTCAAAACAAATTGGAGTAATTGCTCGTGCGTATTAAGGAGGCTAATTGATGGTGTACGCAGAAAATTGGTCGCAGCCGTCTATCTTAGAGCTAGCGCGATCGGGCAACTTTCAAGCCCTGAATTACTGGATTGACAGCTTGCTGCGCCCCGAAGGGATTTATGCCCGCGTCGAACAGGCTCAGGCCGGCTGCGTCCAAATCCTCGTAGAATTCCAGCGCGAATTTGCGCCAGATACTACATTACTCGGGAGCACTCTCCGGGAAGGCTTAGTCAAATTTATTTGCCACCAACTCTGGAGACTCAACTCGCCAGCAGTAGAAGGAGTGCGAATTCACGCGCGCTTGGCTGGGGATGCAGACATTCTCTGGAAACAGTCAGTGCGAATTGTCACTCCGGCAAACCGCCAGCGGCGGCGTTACCGTTCCCTACCGGCCGTCGATTGGGTTAAATTTAAAACGTATCGTTCTCTGCTGCTAGTGGGTTCGGCACTTGCCTCTTTTATTTTAGGGTGTTGGGTCAGCTACCACGAAGCTCTGACCCTGCGGTTAGTATCCCCAGTATCCGGGTACCAGCAAACTGCGGTAATGTCGGGGCCGCCTCCAAAACGTGCGGATACGGTGCAAGCGGCCTTAGAAGTGGTACCAGTAGTACAGCAAAAGCAAGTTGCTAATCCTTACGACCCAACAGTAACGCTGATGTTCGGAGGAAATGTGAATCTATCGGATGCGCTCGGAGCATCTGCTGCCAACGATCACCAATGGGCTTTTGCCAATATGGAGGAGTACCGGCAAGCAGATGTGGCGATGGTTAACCTAGAAAACTCCCTGACTCGCTCTACATTGGGGTCTGGCAAAAAACAATTAAATTTTAAAGCCAATCCAGAATCGGTGAAAGTATTAACAGCCGGAGGAGTGGATATTGTCAATCTGGCAAATAGCCGCGCTATGGATTACGAGGAACCAGGGCTGGTGGAGACTATGAATACTCTAGATAGTAGTGGGATTCAACACCTGGGAGCCGGCAGAGATATTAAACAAGCGAGGCGTCCAGATATTATTGAAGTTAAGGGTCAGCGGATTGCCTACCTCGGTTATTATGATGCCGAGCTTAACGTCGCCGACCAAGGGAAAGCGGGCACTAATCCCCGCCGCAACAATCGCGTGGCCGAGGATATTCGAGCTCTTAGGGGTCAGGTAGACTGGATTATTGTTAATTACCACTGGGGAGTCGAATTGGCAGATTATCCGGGGGACTGGCAGATTGATTTGGCTCGGTTCACGATCGACCAAGGAGCTGATTTGGTAGTGGGGCACCATCCCCAGGTACTGCAAGGTGCAGAAATTTACAAAGGCCGCCCGATAGTTTACTCGCTGGGTAATTTTATATTCGGCCCGAATGCTCGCAGGGATTACGATACCGCAGTCCTGAAAGTATCGCTCAAAGATAGGAATATGAAGGTAGAGTTTCTGCCTGTGGAGGTGAAAAAGTTTCAGCCGAAGGTTGTGAAGGGAGCCGCAGCAGATCGCATCCTCAAACGCGTCGAGCAAATTTCTAGTATTTTCGATCGACCGATGGGATCTTCTGTAGTTCTAGATGCCCTAGTCCAGCCAGGAACTGCATCAAAAACTCCAAATTCGACCTTGCCAGGAGCAGCAAAGAGCGGTACATACGGGCCCGGACGAGGTTCCGGGGCCAGCGACGGTGAAAGCACTCAGCAAGGCCCCGGACAACCCAAACCTACTTTGATTTTGCCGGCTTTGCCGGCTGCGCCCCAACAGCCGGACAACTCCTCATTTTTCCCGAACGGGACGGGGCCTGCAATTGAGTCAAACCCGCCTCCGAATCAAAATTTGCCGCCGCGCATCTACCGCACTGAACCTCAAAATCCCAGCCGGGAAGCAGAGCCGTTTACAAAAGAGCCATTCATCAAAGAACCGTTTATTTCGCCCCCTTCTCCCAGTCAAGGAGCAGTGCCGAGTCCCCAAAGCTATCTTCCCCCCACTCGGGCTGTATCTTTTGAAGTCGCACTCAAGCAGCAGCCGGCCTCCGCGATCGTTCCAGCTAACAGCAGAAAACGCTCCAAGCACTCGATCGCCCTGCCTCCTATAGCTGGGAGCATTGGTTAGCCGATGGGGGTCGGAACAACGAGGAGGCAGGGGGAGGATACTGACAGGTGTAGGTTTTTTACGAGGGGGTAGTATAAAATCAATTAAACCAGGCGAAAATAAGGGTGATTCAACGAA
>NZ_JAUBRH010000050.1:0-51861 GCF_036701775.1 Microcoleus sp. N9_A2
CATTCCCCATTCCCCATTCCCCATTCCCCATTCCCCATTCCCCATTCCCCATTCCCCATTCCCCATTCCCCATTCCCAATACCTAATGGCTGTGGCCGTAAGCGCCCGTTTCCGGCTGAAACGGTACAATTTCTTCTATAACTTCCAAACCCATTTTTTCGAGCATTCCCTGCAAAACAGAGTCGGGAGAAAGCCTTAAATAATTATCGGTAACTTCTAAAGCTACGTGACGGTTTCCTAAATGATAAGCCGCCCGCAGCAGTAGCAGCTTAGTCGAGGCTCGCGCTGTGATTACCGGTTCGGGTTTTGCACTTACCTGTACCAAACAGCTACCGTCTTCCGACTGCAATAAATCTCGATCGCGCAATACCGTACCTCTAGGCAAACGCAAGTTTAGCACTTCTCCGCTATCTGTCGCGAATTGGTGGCGGCTGCGAGTGCGATCGTCCGCTGTCATCGGTAAACTAAAGTTGACAACAGCATCGGGATTTCCAGGCAAATGTTTTGTGAAAGTTAGCATTTGTCTATTCTATTCCTCAAAGGAATTGACTTCACATCTAGTTTTTGAGGAAGATATTTTTTATTTCTAATTGCGATTGACAGCGAGTTGCCAAATTGTCATCTCTCTGAACCGCTCCCGTTCTTGTTTGCATACCATATTTAGGTTATTTTGTCAAGCACTTCTTTACAGACGATCACCATTTTCTCAAAAATGATTGCATGCCGTCCAGTAACTCAAACAATAGAACGGGAGAGGAAGAAAGACTCAAACGCATCGATTTTATTGATTGCCTGCTTGTTGCAGTCGCAGCAGCTCAGCTTGAATTTGCTGTTTGACTTTCGGATTCGCTTGCTGGAGCAAAGTGAGCTGGTTGAAGCGACTAACTGTCAAACCATTGGTTTCGATAACTTTTTTAGCTTGTTGGCAGTAATTCACCGCGATGCCGCGGACACCTCCCGACAGCCTATTAATTTCCTGAGTTTCGTTGCACACTACTCTGGGGACAGAGCCTCCAGCCATTCCTTTAATTTCGTTATAAGCTTCCACCCGTCTTGGTTCTATTGCCAACACAGCGCGAGCGTAGCTAGTAATTTCCTCGTTGCTAATTTCTTGAGCTTGGACTGCTGCTCCGAAAACGAGGCTTGGGGATTGTCCGTACAAACCGGGCGCCCATCCGCTAGCCAAAGCTGCAGCAGAAATGATGCCTGTGAATAGGGATTGTCGCAGTATCCGGTTTAGGCGAAATTTAGAGGTGTTGGTTAAGGTGTTCATGGTGGTCGGTGATTGCTTGCGTGTAGATAAAAATGACACAGCGCTGGGAGGCTCAATCTTTTTGAATAATGTGGTGGGTAAAAAGTTCCTGCCGTTGGTGACTATTTTGAATTCCAGCAGGATGGTTGGCGAGTTGCTATGACGATCGACTTTTTAGCAAATTCAATAATCATTCATTATAACATCTGTCGGAAGTTGACAAAATTCAAACTTTAGATATTAATTTTAATTACAGAGTGTTCCCGAATTGCCTCTCCCAATAATTCTCAAAGCGCAAATATTAAATAATTCTAAAAGTTATTGACAAATTACTCGCATTATTGAGTCTAATCAAGATAGGCGGGAGCGATGCTATCCCGAATGCGTTTGCCTTTGGTGAAGGATCGGGAATCGCCTGCAAGGCGTCAAATTTAGCCGTAATCGCACTCATCAATTCCCGCGAGGATTTATTTAATGTTAAGCGGTGGCGCATTTGTCGATCGAGAAAATCCCCCAGGTTTGGCTGCTGACGGAGCCAGAGCCGGAACAAAAATCAGGTTTTACTACCGGAAGATAGAGGCAGCAACGGGGAACTAGACATTAAAATCTTGTTATCAAAATGCGCCCTATCTGTTTTCGGCAGTCAACGCGCAGGCCTTCGATTCCAGTTCTCGCTTCCTCCTGTTTGGGGCTGCCAAAACTTGTCTGGGAGTTACCCAGAAACCTGGTTTTTCTACGAAATAAAATCGTTACAGCCACCAGCAAGAGCAGACAAACCCGGAAAGCTGGAATTTTTGGGCCTCAGTTTTCTTGTCATCTCGATCGCGAATAGCGATTTTTTGCAAGCATTATCCCAGCAACTTAACAATTATTAATTACCCATTGCCCATGAAAAGTCAAAAAGAAATTTGGCGAGTTATTCTCGCAGTAGCTATCAGTATTGTAGGCGTGCTGCACTTTGCAGTGCCCGCACCTTTTATCAGAATCATGCCGCCCCAGCTTCCTTACCCGGAAGCATTGGTTTATATCAGCGGTTTTTTCGAGATTTTGGGGGGGATTGGGCTGTTAGTTCCGCCCGTCAGCAGGGCGGCGGCGTGGGGGTTAATTGCCCTGTTTATTGCCGTGTTTCCAGCTAATATCAATCAAGCCGTCAACAGCATTCCGATAGAAGGGATTCCCCACAACCCATTAGTGTATTGGTTCAGGCTGCCTTTTCAAGCCGTTTTGATTGCTTGGGCCTGGGTTTATACCAAACCAGACGAAGGTAAACCACGGGCTTCTCTAATCCCAGATACGACAAAAAACGCCCCATGAAGCAATTCGACTACTCTTTGGATTTTAAGAACACCGACTTTCGACAGCACCCGGAACTTTATTGCGTAGGGAAAGGAGAACAAGGAGTGCTGTTGGTGGAACCTTACAAAGGAGAAATTCTGCCTTTCTGGAGATTTAAGACTCCTGAAATTGCCAGGGAGTCCAGCAGCAAAATTTACTCGTTATTTTTAGAGTATCTCGATCGCGAAGATTTTGTGGGAGCGGACATGGCGCGCAAGTTCTTGCAAATGGGGTATACTCGATCGCGCCGCTACGCCAACCACAAAAGCGGTAGAAAATACCAGCACAACCCTCAGAAAATGGAGTCTGTTGCAGAGCAAACCGCAGCTCGCAAAGATATTTTACCGCTAGAAGCAGATCCGGTGAAAGCAGAATCCGCCGCCATTTTTCAAGAAAAATGGATGCTGGCCAAAATCAACGAGAAATATCTCGAGCTTTTAGCCAGACATCGGCAGATGTACGAATCTTATTTAGTCAACGCTGAGGATTGACATACATTTACAAAAACTTAGAACTTACACTTTAGCCCCGTCGGCAGCATTGCAGTTGTGCTTGCCTATCTGGGCCGCATCTATTCGCTTAGCCCTAATATTTACTCGTCATCTTCTTCTGTTTGCCACTGTCGCCAAATTTCAAAGGCATTAAAGCCCCTGTATTGCAGGTAATTCAAGACTTTACCCTTGGTTTTCGGATCTGCTTTACCCCAAGTATCGATCTTGTATTTTCGCATGACTTTGGCTTTTAATTCAGCCAGTTTTTCTGCTTCGGAGTCCTGATTTTCGGGAATTTCTTCTTCCCAGACTTGCTCGAACAAATCGTTGGTAATTCCTTTTTGCAGGCACTTGCGCTTGATGGCAGACTTCCCGTATTTGCCTGCTGAAGAGGCGATCGAGTTTGCCACCAAGCGAGTGTCGGACTGATAGCCGCGGTCTTGAATTTGCGCGATCGCCTCCAATATTTCCTCATTGCCAAAACCTTTCTCTTGCCCCTTTTTGCGAAGTTCAGAGGCACTGTAGTCTTTGCGGGACAAGAGAAAATAGAAATAGTCAAGACAGCTCATCAGTTAAATCGAAGGGTGGCGCGCAAATACTCGTGTAGCGAATGCCAAATCCAGCCGCCTTGCTATCGGCTGACTGCATCGCGTGAAGCGAAGCTATCCCGCAGGGAATCGCCTCTATTCTTCTGTATCCTCCTCTTCATCATCCACTTCCACATCCGGTCTGTCCACATCGATCTGAATCAAGCGAATGTGCTTGTATCCTAGCTTAATTTCAAACTCGTCTCCCGGCTTTAATCCCATTTCTTGGGTATAATTTGCCCCGATCACGATCGAACCATTCTTGTGAACGCTAGCTCGATAACTCGCTTCTCGTCCGCGTCCGTCTGCTTTCGACTTCTCAAGCTCAATGCCCTTAGCAGCTAACACTGCATCGTAAAACTCAGCCAGATTAATCCGGGTTTCTCCACTTTTGCTGACCGTGAAGTAGCCGCAAAGCTTTGCAAGTTCTCTGCGCGGCAAATCACTGCCTTTGATTTTTTGAAGCAGACCTTTTCCTGTTAAGGGTGCTGTAGCTGTTTCTGCCATTGACCGTACCTCGCTTATTGGACTTTACTTATATCAATTACAACACATTAGATTAACTTTGTTTCACTGTCAATACTAATAATTCTGAATATTAAGATTCTGGATAAATTTCTGCGGCCTCAAGACCGGGGGTGCAAGTAAGGATGCTCGAAGGGCGATCAATTTGCCGCTTGCGGCCCAAATGCTTGCGTAAGCCTCTCTTGCGATCGCGCGGGGAATTATTGTGGCAAATTAAATGCTTTACTTTTTTACAGTAAAGTCTGTTCCCTGCATTCACCAATCCCCGATCAAGTCTGTGGTCAAGGTAAAAACAAGACAGCCATGAATCGAAATACCTAGAGTGCGGCCGCTGCAAATCTGCCAAAAGCATTTACTGGCCGGGGTTAACTTTTTACTCAACAAGGGGAGGCAGCACTTGTTCTCTATGCCCCTGCCAGCTACTTGCAAAACCAGTTTACAAAAATAATCCAACTGTAGGGCCGTGCTCCAAACCCTTATGGAATAAGTCATTCCCAATTCTTCAATCTCAAATCTCAAATCTCAAATCTCAAACGGTATAAACCCTATTTTTCGGGCGGGAAATCCCCTCAAAACCCTAAATACCAACGAGCAATCTTCTATTAAGGTGTTGGGCATATAACTTCCACAGAACGCAGTCTGGGGAAGGCAATCCGGTAAAAATTGAAGGAAATTTCACCTCTTCGTTGAACGGGTTTAAGCTAAAACCCGACTTAATGGGCGCGGCGGCAGAAACATCGGGCAGCCACTAAGAGGGGAATAGTTTTGATCGGGCGAGATTGCTTCGCGACTCTTAACACTTCGCCAGGAATCAGTAGATGTCTAGGCGTAACTCGGGAAAATCTTCCTCCTCCGGCTCCAAGCCAGAGAATTTGAGGTTATTTCCACAGGGGAATTGAAAAAGACCGAGTTAAATGCACAACCGCTTAAATGTTTGATGCACTACAAATTAGCAGCGGTTCCCGACATGGAGTTTCGATGGAAATGTATGGGTTTCCACTCGTGGCCTGTAAACTGCCATACTCTCAAAATTTATGCACCAACTGGAGGGGCACGTCAAACTCACAGCCGCTTCCATAATTAATTTTTGTGAGATATACCAACCGCACTGACGGTGAGGACGTTCTTAATTGTTGCAACTCTGGCTTTTATTGTCTTGTGCCGAATGACGAATGCTCCTGCTGCCGAATCAGCCCGCCCAAAAACGCATCCAAGCCACCGACTCCTGTCGTGGAGAGATCAAAATTTTAGAGTTTTGTTCCAGTTTCCAGATTTATCTGTGGAGTAAATCTCAAATCTCAAATCGTTCGACTCGGGGTTCAAGCCGAAGTCTAAAATCCAATACGGTTTACTTAAGAGGCGGGTTTTGCCTTGATACAGTCAATTATTTCATAAATTCGCTCGCCCAACCCGCCCCTACCGCAATATGGTTGACTTAAGAAATTCGTCAAAAAGCCTTAAGTAAACCGTATTGGTCTAAAATCTACAATCGACTGACGAATTCTATATGAAGCTGCTTATTTTCGGTAAAAACCGGCTTGATGAACGTAAGTCCGAGATTCGATCGAGCGGCATACTGTTGATCACTTTGCCAGCGGCACCCGATCGCGAATGGCCACCAAAAACCACACCCAGTTTGGAGCCAGGCCAAGAGGGTCTAAATTCAGCATCGCAGTGGGCGATCGCTTTTAGTGACGTTGTTGCAGGTAATTTTGCGACAGGGGAGTCCGTACCGCCGGCAGTAACTCTTCAGGTTTCGTACCTCGCTGGTGCGAGTACCGCCACCCAAAAAAGCCAGCACTCAAAGCAACGGGCAATAAGCAAAGCATCAGGGCCACAGATTTTTTCAAGCCCGGTTTTTTTAACGGTTTTTGAGTCGGTGCAGCCGCGCGAGTTGCTTGGAGCGCCGAACACTCAGAATTAGGAATAGAGGACTGCGAAGCCGTCGGTGAGTTCGGTGAATTAGTAGCATCGGCTCGATCGTTCTGGTGAACCCAATCCCTACGATCTTTTAATTGCTCGGGAAAGTATTCCCAGACTTCGCCGTCAGAACTGTCTGACTCATGCGATCGATTGGCTGGCATTGGCGGGTATTGGGCGATCGCCGAAACCGAAGACGGGGCCTTCCATTCTGTACCCACGAGCGCCGGTTGCGTTCCCGACGCGATTATGTGCACCATAGAACCGGATGTCGCGCTGTGGGCTGGGCCCCCGGTCAAATAGCCGTCAAAGTCCGGGTGCTGGTAGAGAATCGGTAAAGCCCAGTATAGCTGGTGAGAACCGTAGGCAGAAATTAACCCAGCTCTGGCCCGGCTCAGGCTGAGATCGACTGGATAGCCTTGATTGAGGTTGCGGTAAAACAACCGCGTCAGAGTTAGCGCTACATCGTCGGGGATGCTTTCTGCCATTGCTAGCACTGCCGGAATGCCCCGCTTCACTAGAGCTTCGGTTAAGTTTCGTTCCGGGCTGTCGTCCGCGAGGTCTGAGGGGTCGCCGTAGGCGCCGCGGCAGGAGTTGAACACGGCCATCTGAATGCCGTTGTTAACAAGCAATCCAGCTAAGTCGTCGCCACTGAGGGTTTCGGTTAAGCCGGTGCGGCTGCTGACTAGGTAGAGTTCGCCACCTCTGGAACCTAAGTTGCTGTGGCCTGCGTAGTGCAGGACTTGGTAGTGCCCTTGTTCTAGGGCTTGGGTAAGTTGTTCTCGATCGGGCTGTTCGAGAATAGTCAGTTGAATTTCCGGGGAATGGGGGCTGTTTTTGAGAGGATTAGCGGTGCGGTTTTGGAGTTCTTGTTGCAGGTGGAGCACTTCTCGCTTGAGCTGCAAGCTGTCTCGATCGCTCGGAGAGGCGATCGCCATTAAAATTTTTAGTGGCCCGCTGCTAGGCAGTATCCGGGTTTGTTTGAACAAACTTGTACCTGGTTGGTAGCGGGAAAACACGACATCGGTGCCGGTTGCCAAAGGGCGATCGCCGGCGTGCAGAACTTCCCACGGCAGCCGCGGCAAGCGCCGGCCTTTGAGTCCGAGTCGCAGTTGCAGCACTTCTCGGCGGTGCTGGGCGATGCCTTGAGCGCAAGTCCAGCTATCGCGCAAGTTTCCTTGAAACAACCCGCTGTATAATTGTTGCCCCAGGGCTACTAAATTCGGCGCTGAGTTGTTTCCCGAACGGGAGAGGCCGCGACCAGCAAAATTGTTTCCCTGTACTGCTTTTCCCTGGAGCAAGCCCACCAGCGGGTCGTTCATCAGTTGAGCAGACAGTGCAAGCCATTCGTCGATCGGCCAGCGGACTTGTTCTTCGGCTAAGGGTACACCGGGTGCAACCCTTTCTGTCCTCACTAGATATTCGTCGTCCCCAACAGGGGTGACTGAGAGTTGAAATTCCTGGCTCACCGGTTTAGCGCCCTCCCGCCTTAATTCTGAATTTGCCTGCGTTTTTGCGGCTAGCAATAGCGATCGGCAAAATAATTTTTACTCTTCCAATCAAAGTTTCTGAATGCGCTTCCCCCGATCGGGCGATCGCTAGGGTCATATATATTTGTTCAAACACTTTGAGGATATAAAAGTTGTACTTTAATAACAGTTTATTAGTTTTGATTGCCCTGTGGCTCGGTGAAAGCCGAATTTTCTCCAATCTTGCTATCTTTAACATTTTGCACCTCTACCGCAGACCCCTTTAGATTCGTCGTGAACTTGAGTTTCTCATTGCTGAGTAAAGTTAAATTGGAGGCACTTTACCAGGCGGATCTCTAGTTCTTATTAAAATTACTTCTGCTCTCGCCAACCGGTTTCAGGGCAATATCGCAGGGAAAGTTGAGTATTTTATTTTTTTTGGCGAGCGGTCGATCGGTCTTCACCGCTTATCCTCTACCACCAACCCCCCATCTGAAATCTTGATTTTGTGTCAATTAATTAATTGGTCAGCCCTGGGTTCTCATCCGTAAGCCCTCCGCCCTCATCCTTAAGACCTCAGTGGCGATCGGTAATCCATAGTTGACCATCGATAATTGCTAATAACTGATTGCTAATTTACCGCTTTTATGATATAGAAAACTTTTAATTTAACTCTCTTAATCTAGTTAAAGTTAAGCAGCAAAAATAAACCTAAGTAGCCAAGAACTCTCAACAATACAACGGCAATCAAATTATTCCGGTACTCTCAAGCAACCATCATTTTTGGCATCTAGAGGATTACGCCTCATCAGGCCGGTTTCTCCGAGAATTATTGGATTTGGTAGCGAAGCTTCTACAAAACAATAGAGTTTCGCAGCCTCGCCGTGGGTTATTCCCGCTCAAAATGCCGATCGAGCTTGCAACTATCACCAAAAACGAATTCTGCGTTTATACTATTTTATTGTAAATATTGCAATCCGTCTTAAGATAGATATATTTTGGCCGAACTCTGAGTATTGAGCCGAAAAAAAAACTTTTTCTCAGTTGGCGAGGTTTCCTCGAATCGAGAAAAAATTGTGCAACTAAAAATTAGAACAAATATTTGCCCGAGTGAATTATCTAAATTTCTAATTACTCATCGGGAACTAAAATTAGAAGCGTGCAGTCGTTTAGTCAAGAGATTCAAATCCTAAGTCAGGGAAGGATTTGTCAAAGCTGGGAGTGTTACAGAACTTCAATACACCCAGCCGAGATCGGAAAAAAAGCAAGGGTAAAATTTGGGGGATACAGGTTTTGGGTAGTTATTTAGGAGTTGTCAGTTGCGAGTTTAAATTCAGCTAATTCACTGTAGAAATTACGTAGAAAATCTACAATCAGAGGCCCTTCGGCGCAGCTTACTGTAGAAATTACCGAGAACATCCTAAATGCTCGGCGCTTCGGCGCAGCACTTACAGTGTAGGTTGCGGATCAATTAATTTTGGTACGCAATTGCAGAATATAAAGCTCGCAACAGAGCGAAAAAAAAACCTTGCAGTTTAAGTGGCATCTATAATAGCAAAGATAAGGAGACCAGCTCCTCTAGCAGGCGAAAACATGAAGTTAAAAAAAATTCTTCTGCAGCCTCCTGTTTGCTGATAAATTGATTCTAAGAAGCTTACCATTTTTTGGGAAATATCAACGATGGAACCAGAAACAATGTTGTTAGAAGAAGGACAGGGAACACTTTTTCGAGTTCAAGATGAAACACAAAATCCTGTCGGGGGTTTAGGCAACAACAGGCCTGCACTTTCCGATGAGGAGTTAGCCAAGTTAATTGAGCAAGCACTCGCCGAAAACCCCGACGGCGTTAAGGACCAATTTCCCGAGCAGTCTAACGGTGCATCCGAAACAGGTGCTGCTGATAACAGCCAAATTGCGGAATTTAACGGCGTAGTAGAAGAAGGTGCAGGCGACAACAAAGATGACGATAACTTAGACGATGATGGCAACGGCATCGATCGCCGCCGAACTCTCTTCGGTACTGATGACGATGACGTAATTGTCGCCACGGGCGCTAACGAGGAGATATACGGCAAAAAAGGCAAGGACAAAATCAAAGGAAACCGTGGCAAAAAAAATAAAATCTACGGTGGTAAAGGTGACGACGATTGCGAAGGCGGCGATGACGACGATGAAATAAGAGGCGATCGCGATAAAGACAACGTTAAGGGCGGCAAAGGCAACGACAAGCTTAACGGCGGTAAAGACAACGATACCGTGATGGGCGGTACCGGCAACGACACCTGCGAAGGCGATGACGGCGATGACTGGGCCCACGGCAACGAAGGAGATGATGACGTTGACGGCGGCGCCGGCAACGATAGCATCTACGGTGGCAAAGACAACGACGATTGCGAGGGCGGCGAAGGCAACGATGCCGTCAGAGGCGACACAGGCAACGACAACGTTAGCGGTGGCGACGGCAACGATACCGTAAATGGCGGCAAAGATAACGATACCGTGAGCGGCGGTGCCGACAGCGACAACTGTGCAGGCGACGACGGCAACGATACCGTAAATGGCGGCATCGGTAACGATACCGTGATGGGCGGCGACGGCAGCGACAACTGTGCAGGTGACGACGGCGACGACAGCGTTAGCGGCGGTGCCGGTAATGATACCGTGATGGGCGGCGACGGCAGCGACAACTGTGCAGGCGACGAGGGCGACGACAGCGTGATGGGCGGTGCCGGTAACGATACCGTGATGGGCGGCGACGGCAGCGACAACTGTGCAGGCGACGAGGGCGACGACAGCGTGATGGGCGGTGCCGGCGACGACAGCGTGATGGGCGGTGCCGGCAACGATACCCTCGTTACTGGCGACGGCAATGACATGGCCAACGGCGGCGACGGCAACGACAGCGTTAGCGGCGGCGGCGACGGCAACGATACGCTGATGGGCGGCGACGGCAACGATACGCTGATGGGCGGTACTGGCAACCATACCTGTGTAGGCGGTGCTGGAGATGACGTTTATGGCATGAGTAACAGTAGCTCTGGGGCAAGTGCAGTCATCACTGACTACGAAGACGGCAAAGACAAGTTTCTGTTGTTTGCCGAATTGAACTTTAGCAGCTTGACGTTTATACAAGTCGGTGGCAATACCGAAATTCGGGTCAATAACTTCGCGCTGGCGCTCTTGTTGAATGTCAACGCAACGCTGATCGATGCTGGGGACTTTTTGGGAGTTGATCCTCAAACTCCAACTCTAAGTCCAACTCAAACTCAAACTCAAACTCCAACTCCGAACCCGATTTTCAACCCTCCGAAAGTGGAAGCTAATAAGAGCTTGACTGCTGGTTCCAGCGGCGGCGAGCAAACTATTACTTCTGATTTGTTGCGGTTTGTCGATGACGAGCAAGGTCCTAGCGGCACAGTCTTCAAGCTAACCGAGCTGCCCGATGCTACTACAACCGGCCAACTATTCTTTAAGGGAGTCGCTGTAACACAAGTCGGTTTTACCTTCTCTCAAGCAGACATTAACGCAGGCTCGTTAAGTTTCAAAGCGACAGTAGGTTTTATCGGTGCGCTTAGTTTTGGTTTTGAAGTTAGCAACGGCAAAAGAGCTCTCACGGGCCAGCGTTTTAGCTTGAACATCGAGCAAGATTCCTTTAAGTTTGGTGGCACTACAGCACCTCAAGTTATTGTCGGTTCTGCGACGCTGGATAACGACATCGAAGGCAGCGATGGTGACGATGACATTACAGCCGGCACAGGCAAAGACAAAATCATCGGCGGCAAAGGCAAGGACAAAATTAAAGGCGGCGATGGCGATAACGATATCGACGGCGGCGATGACGACGATGATATCGAAGTTAGCCTAGGCAAAAACAAAATCATCGGCGGTTTGGGCAAGGACAAAATTAAAGCCGGCGATGGCGATAACGATATCGACGGCGGCGATGACGATGATGATATCGAAGTTAGCCTAGGCAAAAACAAAATCATCGGCGGTTTGGGCAAGGACAAAATTAAAGCCGGCGATGGCGATAACGATATCGACGGCGGCGATGACGATGACGATATCGAAGTCGGTAAAGGCAAAAACAAAATCAAAGCAGGCAAAGGCAAGGACAAAGTTAAAGCCGGCGATGACGATGACGATATCGACGGCGGCGATGACGATGACGATATCGACGGTGGTAAAGGCAAAAACACACTAAAAGGAGGCTTTGGCAACGACAAAATTCAAGGCGGCGATGATGATGACGAGATCGACGGCGGCCTAGGAACCAATACTCTAATTGGGGGTGCTGGAAAGGATCGCTTTATTTACCGGACTTCCCGCCAAGACATTCAAACAGTTGTAGAAGCTGACTTCATTACTGATTTTAGTGTCACTGACGATGTTTTAGAGCTTTCTACGGCAGCTTTTGCTAATCTCAGCGTTTCTAGTTTGACCCGACTGGAGATTACTGCTACTTCTGCTGTTGGTTCTATCGGCAGCTCTAATTTGCTCGACTTCAGTGCTGATATCACTGTTAACAGCATCGCGACTTTGCAAGCACGGTTTGTAGCTTTGGGCGGCAACTCAGACGCGCCTACTTTCTGTCAGTTTACAGATGCCACTACCGGCCGTGCTGTACTGGTATTTGCTGTTGGGGCGCGCTTTGAAGTTCTGACCAGTTTCTCAGTAGACATTCGCCTGCAAATCAGTAACTTTGTCTTCACCGGCACGCCACTAAATATTCCTGTCGGTACTGCTGGCCCTGACAATTTCGATTTCGGCACTTATCCGGCTGCAGTTAATTTCGATGGTTTAGCAGGCGATGACAACATTGTCGGCAGCAACTTTAACGATAGCCTCAAGGGCGGCGACGGCAACGATACCATCACCGGCGGCCTTGGTTTGGATGTCATAAGCGGTGGCAGTGGTGCGGATCTGTTTGTTTACAGGACAACTAAAGAAGGCGGCGATAAAATTTCCGACTTTACTGTTGGGGTAGACAAATTCGAGTTTAGCGCGAGCGCTTTCGGCAATTTGACTACGACTAACTTTGACGGTGTTAGCGGGGTTTCTCCTGACATTACTGGCAAAGAGTTGGTGATTTTCACGGGTGGTAGTTATGCCTCTTTGGAAGCTGCACAAGCTACAGCCGTGGGCAATTCTACAACTGCTGGTTTCTTCGCATTTACGAATGCCTCGAACGAGACTGAGTTGTATTTTGACGCGAACGGTACCGCAGCCGGTGGTTCTACCTTCATTGCGAATCTGGGTACTGCTGCTAGCAATCTGGGAACGGCGGACTTTGTATTTACAGGTACGATCGCCTCTTCTCCTACTGGTACTACTACCAACTCAGGTAGCGTTGCCGATTTAACTGCTGCTGGGAACACTTTCCCAAGCGACTTTAACAATTTCGGTTCTGGTGTTGGCGGTTACAATTTCACCTCTCCTGTCTTGTTTACCGGAGATGCGAAAGCTAACAGCGTCACTGGTACTGAGTTTGCTGACATCTTCAGCGGCGGTTCTGGTGTAGATGTGATCACTGGCGGTGCTGGTGCGGATCTGTTTGTTTACAAAGCAGCAGGCGAAGACGGTGATGCGATTACTGACTTTACCTCTGGAAGTGACAAATTCCAGTTTACCGCGAGCGCTTTCGGTAATTTGACGACGACTAACTTTGACGGTGTTACGGGTTCAACTCCTGACATTACTGGCAAAGAATTAGTGATTTTCACAGGCGGCAGTTATGCCTCTCTGGAAGCTGCACAAGTTACAGCCGTAGGCAATTCTACAACTGCTGGTTTCTTCGCATTTACGAATGCCTCGAACGAGACTGAGTTGTATTTTGACGCGAACGGTACCGCAGCCGGTGGTTCTACCTTCATTGCGAATCTGGGTACTGCTGCTAGCAATCTGGGAACGGCGGACTTTGTATTTACAGGTACGATCGCCTCTTCTCCTACTGGTACTACTACCAACTCAGGTAGCGTTGCCGATTTAACTGCTGCTGGGAACACTTTCCCAAGCGACTTTAACAATTTCGGTTCTGGTGTTGGCGGTTACAATTTCACCTCTCCTGTCTTGTTTACCGGAGATGCGAAAGCTAACAGCGTCACTGGTACTGAGTTTGCTGACATCTTCAGCGGCGGTTCTGGTGTAGATGTGATCACTGGCGGTGCTGGTGCGGATCTGTTTGTTTACAAAGCAGCAGGCGAAGACGGTGATGCGATTATTGACTTTAAGTCTGGAAGTGACAAATTCCAGTTTACCGCGAGCGCTTTCGGTAATTTGACGACGACTAACTTTGACGGTGTTACGGGTTCAACTCCTGACATTACTGGCAAAGAATTAGTGATTTTCACAGGCGGCAGTTATGCCACTTTGGAAGCTGCACAAGCTAAAGCCCTGGGCAATTCTACAACTGCTGGTTTCTTCGCCTTTACGAATGCGTCGAACCAGACTGAGTTGTATTTTGACGCGAACGGTACCGCAGCCGGTGGTTCTACCTTCATTGCGAATCTGGGTACTGCTGCTAGCAATCTGGGAACGGCGGACTTTGTATTTACAGGTACGATCGCACCTTCTGTGGCTGGTACTACTACCAACTCAGGTAGCGTTGTGGATTTAATCACTAATCCCGGTACTTACACGAGCGGAGTTAACAATTTCGGTTCTGGTGTTGGCGGTTACAACTTCACCACTCCTGTCTTGTTTACCGGAGATGCGACTGCTAACAGCGTCACGGGTACTGAGTTTGCTGACATCCTCAGCGGCGGTTCTGGTGCCGACATTTTCGACGGCGGTTTGGGTAACGACAGCATTTCCGGCGACGATGGTAATGACAGCCTCTTCGGCGGTGGCGGTAGCGATACTCTCAACGGTGGCATCGGGAATGACACTTTAATCGGTGGTGTGGGAACCAATGTTCTCAGCGGTGGTGCTGGTTTGGATGTGTTTGTGTTCAGCGGAACTACTGCTGACGGCGGCGATATCATTACCGATTACAGCATTGTTGATGATGTAATTAACCTCGACAGCACTGGTTTTGCAGCCTTTACAACCGGATCTGGGCCTTTGGGTTCGAGTTTCTACGCTTACAGCAGCACAGTGTCTGATGTAACTGTGTTTGAAGCAACTTTAACTGGGCCGTCCATCATGGCTATCTACGACGGTTTGTCTACTAAACTGTATTACGATAGCAACGGTTCTACGGTTGGTGGCAACAGTTTGTTTGCTACTGTCAATGTCGATTTGGGAGTTTCCGGTAATTCTGAATTGTTCTTGTTCTAAACGGCAAGAATCCTAATCGGGATATCGGTACGGTTAGGGACACAGCATGGCTGTGTCCCTACAAGATACGGGTAAGGACACAGCCATGCTGTGTCCTTTTTTTTGGTAGTTGTTAAACAATTTAGCCGCTCTTTTTTGGGTAGGGAAATGGCAATGCCGTGTCCTCTTTTGCGTTGTTGTCGATGGTTGGAGTCGATCGCACTTGCGAGGGCAATTTCAGCATCCAATCCGGTTGATTTTACCCGTTATATCGATTCCGGTTGTATCGGAATGATTAAACCGCAGAGGACACAGAGGATACAGAGACAGGGAAGAGAGAGTTGAATAATTCCGATGCCAACGGATTTGATATTACCCAAAATCAGCACACGGCGCCGTGCCGTTTCTCTACAATTAATCGGGCGGTGGTTAAATTTGTATTCATTAATCCCTCTCCTGTGCAAGTACAAACGCCCCTTTACTTTTTGATTTTAGTCAACAGCTTTTTTTACCATTAAGCGCAACCGCTAATGATAATTATTAATCAGCTTATGATAAGAATTTATAGTTTAATGGTAGGAGTGAAGCGGGCATTGCCCACCCTACAAATAGAGTTATCTATCGCCCCAATATACAATCTATGAGTGCCGACTTCTGTACCCAAAATTCCTTGTCAGTCTGTTTCGCGGATGTGGAGGCGGCGGCCAATCGCTTGCAGGGCATAGCTTTCAAGACGCCGGTGCTGACTTCGGAAACTTTCAACAAACAGACGAATTCTCAGGTATTTTTCAAGTGCGAGAACTTTCAGCGCACGGGTTCGTTTAAATTTCGGGGTGCTTGCAATGCTTTGATGCAGCTATCTGAAGCCGAAAAACAAAACGGAGTGCTGACTTTTTCTTCGGGAAATCACGCGCAGGCGATCGCCCTTGCGGCCCAGTTATTACATATTCCTGCTACTGTTGTCATGCCGACAGATGCGCCAAAAGTCAAGCAAGAGGCGACTCGTGGCTATGGTGCAGAGATTATTTTGTACGATCGAACTCAAGTTTCCCGCGAAGAGTTAGCCGCCCAAATTGGGCAAGAACGGCACTTGACAATTATTCCTCCTTATGATGACGCGCGGGTGATTGCGGGACAAGGTACGGCGGCGCTGGAATTAATCGCAGAAGTTGGGGAGTTGGATTTGCTGCTGGTTTGCTGTGGCGGCGGGGGTTTGCTTTCGGGATGCGCGATCGCGACAAAAACTTTGTCTCCGCAGTGTAAAGTAATAGGAGTAGAACCCCAGCAAGCAGACGATGCGGCGCGATCGTTCCGCACGAAAACGCTGCAAACTGTTACTAACCCGGATACGATTGCTGATGGTGCGCGCACACCATCTTTGGGGAAATTAACCTTTCCTTTGGTGCTGCATTATGTTGATGATATGGCAACTGTTTCTGAAGAGGCAATTCGCAGCACAATGTTTTTTATGTGGGAACGCATGAAGATAGTTGTTGAACCGACGGGAGTGTTAGCGGTGGCGGCTTTGTTGTCAGGTGTTGTGCAGGCTGAGAATGCGAGGATTGGGGTAATTGTCAGCGGGGGAAATGTCGATTTTAGTCATTAGTATTGGAGATCGGAATGATTTAACCGCAGAGAACGCAGAGAACACAGAGGGAGACAAGAGAGAGATGAATAATTCGGATGAAGAGCGGAATTGATATTATTAGTTAAGGATCTTTGAGATGTTGCAATTAATCTTTGATACCTGCGTACCGAGAGAGGAAATTTTATCAGGAGACTTGTCTCTAGATTTATTTGCTGCAAAATTGCGGTTGGTAGTTGAAGGAACTGCACCTCAAGTTTATCAAGATCCAAATACTTTCTTTGCTAATACCTTCGCCACAGACGGCATCAAAACCCTGATTAACGAAGTTTTTGGCCGCTTGATGAAGCAAAGCGCTGGGGCTGGGGTGATTCGTTTGGAAACGAGTTTTGGGGGTGGCAAAACTCACGATGAAATTGCACTCTGGCATATCTGCAAGCTAGGGCGAGAAATTCACGGATTGGAACGCTTTACAGATATTAGTGTGATTCCCGATCGCCCTTTACAAGTTGCAGCGATCGATGGTCGAGATTTAGACCCAGAACAAGGAGTATATCATGCCGACAGCGGTTTGACAACTTATACGCTTTGGGGCGAAATTGCTTACCAAATTGGCGGGATTCAAGGCTATCAGTTAGTGCAAGGTAGCGACAAAAGCGGTGTCAGTCCCGGTACTTCTGTGCTAGAAAGATTGACGGGCGGACAGCCGACTGTGATTATTTTAGATGAAATTGCGCGGTATTTGCGATCGGCAAAAGCGAAACAAATTGGCAGAAGCGATTTAGCTAAACAAGTTGTAGCTTTCCTGTTTTCCTTGATGGATTTGGCGGCGGCCTGCGATAATTTAGTATTGGTTTATTCCCTCGCTTCCGCAGCAGATACTTTTGCTGAAGAAACCGCAGAATTGCAAGAAACGATGCGGGCTTCCGCAAGACAAGAAAGGGTGTTGAGTCCTTCTACAGATATCGAAATTTACAACATTGTCAAACAGCGCGTGTTTGCTAAAGTTAGCGAGGAAGCGGCCCAAAAAGCGGCGTCGGAATATTTGGCTGCTTATCGGAATTGTCGCGTTAATTTGCCCGATGGGTGCAAAGATGCGTCATACTCAAAGGCGATCGCCCAAAGTTATCCGTTTCACCCGGAATTGTTCAATCTGCTGACTAAAAAAATTGCTTCGATTCCTGAATTCCAGAAGACGCGGGGGGCTTTGCGATTGTTCGCGCAAGTCGTGCGACATTTGTGGGAGGAAGAAGGAAGAAGGAAGAAGGAAGAAGGAAGAATGAAGAATGAAGCAGAATTTAGGGGGGACAATTCTGGAGTCAGGATTCTGAATTCTGAGTCGTTTGTGCCCATGATTCACACGCATCACATTCCGGTGGGGATGGATAAGGAAATTACTAACGATCTTACCTCTCGGTTGCAACGATCGCCCATGCGGAATCCCATCGGCGCGGATATCTACAATCCCGATGGTAGGCCGGCTTACGCACAATTGCAAGACGCGGAATGGACAGCAGCCGGAAAACCGCCGTTTTCTACTTGGATAAGTAGAACCATATTTTTGCATTCTTTGACTCAGGGAAATTCTTCGGGAATTCGCCTCGCTGAGTTGAATTTGTCGCTGCTGACTCCGGGGGTTGATAGCGGTTTTGTCGATCGCGCTTTACAAACATTGACTAAGGTAGCCTGGTATTTAGACTTCGATTCGATGACTTCCTTGGCGCGGTTTAAGGAAGAACCTTCGATTAACAAAATTATTACCGAGGAAAAGGAACAAGTCGGGGTTTTGGCGGCAAAAGAAGATTTGCAAACGCGCCGGGATAGCATTTTTGCTAAGAGACTTTTTAGTTTGGTTTCTAATCCCCAAAGTCCCGGAGATGTAGACGACAACGCGGATGATGTGGCGCTGTGTTTGATCGACTTCGACGCAGATACGGTGAATGCTTCTACCGACGCAGCGCCGCCATTAGTCGAGAGAATTTTTAACAACAGCGGCGAGTCGGGGAAGTTTCGCACCTACCGGAATCGGTTGTTGTTTTTGGTGGCAAATCGGCTAGAATTTGAAAAGGCGATCGAAAATAGCAGAGAATATCAAGCAATTAAAAATATTCTCAACAGCCCGAACCGGATGGAAGATTTATCGGGAAGCCAGCAAAAGAAATTGAAGGATCTGAAAGGCACGAAAGATTTAGATGTGAGAGTGTCTTTGACTAATGCTTACCGCCATTTATTCTATCCTGCAAACGATCCTGTAAAAGCACCGAAAGGGTTGATGCACTACACTCTTACCGCCCACGATTCCAGTACGGTGAAAGGCAATAGCAACCAGCAGGATGTGATTTTGAAAGCCCTGAAAGATTGCGGCAAAATTCGCGCGGATGAAGCTAAACCCTTCGCGCCGGCTTTTATCTTGCAAAAAGTTTGGCCTGCGGGTTTGGATAATTGGACAACGAAGGCGCTGCGCGATGCTTTTGCTAAGGATTTGAGTTTGAATATTCTGCTGGATGCGGAAGTTTCGATGTTGCGGGAGACGATTCGCCAAGGTTTGAAAATGGGGAATTGGGATATGAAAGTTGGGGAACGCTTATTTATCAAAACCGATGATAGCGTGTTGGTGTTGCCAGAGACGATCGAGTTTAGCGATCGTCCGATCCTGTACAGACGCGGCATTCTCGAACCTCCAGCGCCGAAATTAGTGGAACTCAGCGCTCAATTGATGCCCGGTACGGATGCCGCAAAACTCGTGCGCGTCAGGTGGAAAGCCAAAGGATCACTGACGGTTAGTTTGTATCAAGATGGTATTTTAGTGCCGGGAAATTTCTTCCCTTCCGATGAGTGTGAAATCACCATTGTGAATAACACTATTTTTCGGGTGGTGGCCGATTACGGCAACGGAGAAACAGCAGAAAAAGTAACCAATGTCAATCTAAATTCGCAAGTTCCTAGCGTGGGAGAGGGCGACAATCCTGTTTATGTGGTGGGAGGGCTACAGCCGAGTTTGTGGGAGGCGAAACCGCCGACTATCGAACTTGACGGCACGGTGAATGTGGTTTTTGCTGGTTTGGGCGATCGCATCAGCGACAACAAAATTCAAGGCATTGAAGTGCTAGAATTGTCTGTGAATCAAGTCATGGATTATCGCAAATTGGGAACAGCAATTTCCCTATTGCAGCGCTGGCAACCGCAAATCGACCAAACCGCAACCATTCAAACCGGCGACCAATTTGTGCGGCTGGAATATCAAGGACAAATGCGGGGATTTCAGAGCTTTTTCTCGACTATCAACAGTTTGTTGAACAGCCCCGACGCGCAAGCAACTGTTAGTTTGAAAATCACCTTAGAATTCAAGCCAGCTTTGCCAGCAAATGCCTCGAATATTAGCAGTATAAAACAAACGCTCGATCGCAACCCAGTAGAGCGTTTAAATTTAATGGCAAGAGTGATGTATTGAAATGTAGGGGCGGGTTCACCTACAATATTTGGCAAAAATTAACACTCTCAAAAACCCGCCCCCACCCACGGTAAATCGCAATCTACCTCTTTTAACATACCAGCATAATACATAGGTCGGGGCTGGTTTTTGAGATGGTTGGTTGATTGCGTAGATAGTTGGTGAACCCGCCCCTACAAGAATCGCGATCCCTCGGAGACGATCGAATATGTAGATTGATTTGTTATATAATTAGTGCCATGTAGGGGCGGGTTTTACCAACCATCTACGCCTCAAATAAAATATCTCATAAACCCGCCCCGCCCAGAGCTCATGCAAGAATTTCAGTTACGAGTTTTGCCTTTAGATAATAACAACTTCGCCTTGGAACTCTACCAATGTGCTTACAAGAAAGCGGGAGAGAAAAAACGTCCTGCTGCTAAAAAATTGGGGCGACTTAAAGGCAATGCGCTGGTTTTGGCAAGACAAAAAATTTATGCAACTCTCAAAGCGAATAATTACGATCCAAAAACTTTATCTCAGCAGCGACAAACGCCTTATATTTTATCAGAAGAATCCGGCGTAAGTTTGGCGATTTTATTTCAATCGCTGCAACCGCTATCGAAAACTGAACGAATTGCTAATATTGCCGAAGGGATTATGGCGATGAGTAATGAAGAGGCACATTATTGGTTTGGAAAAATTGCTAATGGCAATCGTTCAAATGCTTTGAAAGCTTTGCGAATATTATTAGGAGATTAATCTGATGAAAGTAGCTGATTTGTCAAACGAAACTTTAGCCAAGATTAAAACAGTGCGGTGGGATCGAATTATTGAGAAGCATGAAGGGCCGGATACATGGGAGTCTGAGTTTGAATACGGGGAACCGGAATTCATCGAAATTGAGGGGCGGTGGGTGTTATTGCCCGTTGAAGCATCCCGTCACCAAAATATCACGATTTTGCGGGCAATTTGGAGTGCGGATGGTAACTCGCTGACTCTGTTTCTTAAGGATACAACTTTTGACGATGATATGTTTGTATCGGGATATATGGCTGTGTGCGATCGCCCGAAAGGACAAGAGTTTTTCTTAGCAGTATTGTACCACGAATGGTTTATCATTGAAAAGACCGAGGTATTTGAAGATTGAGCGAGATTTTTTTGGATAATACCAATGCAAATTGCAGTTTGGAATGAATCCTTTTGGGGGCTGGCTAGGAGCTAGGGCCAACGATCCCCCCTAACCCCCCTTAAGAAGGCAGGGCTGTTTCATTCTCACCAAAAACAGTGTTTTGTAGGGGTCGTGCCCCCGTGCCGACCCTCCTCACCGACGATTTTTCGTTATTTCATGGATTGGGGCAGCCACGGGGGGCTGCCCCTACAAGAGAATGAAACAGCCCTGCCCTTAAGAAGGGGGGGACAAGAGCGCTCAAAGTCCCCCTTCTTAAGGGGGATTTAGGGGGATCGATAATTGTGGCACAAGCGCGCTCAAAGTCCCCCTTCTTAAGGGGGATTTAGGGGGATCGAAGATTGTGGCACCTCACAAATAACCAACAACCAATAACAAATAACAAATAACCAATAACAAATAACAAATAACCCAAAAAATCATGCGCCCTCACCTATTCATCGAGAAAATTATGCCCGTCAACCTGCTAAACGAGCAGGTTAATTACGAACACGGCGGGAATCCATTTAAAGGTTTGCACCGCTGGTATTCGCGCAAACCTTTATCGTTTTCTCGCGCTTCGGTGTTGGCGTCGATTTTACCCGCAGAGATTTCTTTAGAAGAGTTTGAATATTTGCTGGGATTGGAACCGGGGAAGGAAATTAAACTCTACAAAACTCCCCCGTCTTCGGTGCGAATTAAGAAGGTTCACGATTATTGCGAGAAGGTGTGGGGGAATCGCACGCCGACTATTTTAGATGCGTTTGCGGGTGGGGGAAGCATTCCGTTTGAGGCGGCGCGGTACGGGTTGAATGTGTTGGCGTCGGATCTCAATCCGGTGGCGGTGGTGACGATGAAGGCGGCTATGGAGTATCCGCTGAAATTTGGCCCGGATTTGCAGGAGGATATTGATAAATGGGTGCAATGGGTGGGGGATGAAGCCGAGAAAAGATTGGCGGAATTTTTCCCTTCTAACCCCCCTCAATCCCCCCTTGCTAAGGGGGGAAGTCAAGGTGAGGAAACTGTGCAGAATTATTTGTGGGCTCATACGGTGGTTTGTCCGAGTTGTCAGTCGGTTGTGCCTTTGAGTCCGAATTGGTGGTTGTATAAGCGCCCGGAAAAGCAGAATTTACATAAATGGTGTGCGGTGAAACCAATTCCTAACTTGGCACAGAAGCGGGTTGATTTTGAGTTGGTGAAGGGGAAGAAAGGCAAGGATACGACGATTCAAACCGATGCGGGTGAGTACGATCCGAGTGTTTATAATACGATTAGCAGAAGTGTTGGTAAATGCCCGAATTGCGATACTGTGATTGAAGATGATGTAATTAAATCTCAAGCGAAATCAGGAAAGTTGGGGTATCAACTTTATGCAGTTGCTTATAAACAAGGCAAAGGTAGTTTAGAGTTTAGAATTCCGACAGATTCAGATTTAGACGGAATTGCCAAGTCTGAATTATACATAAGAAATAAATTAGATAAACTTTTAATTTCAGGCGTTTGGGAAGTTCAAGTAACTCCCGGTGAAAAAACAAATGAGTTATTACGTTATGGAATGAATACATGGGATAAACTCTTTAATCCTCGCCAGTTGCTAACGCTTGTCACTTATGTAGAAATTATCAACGAAGCTAAGGCGCTGCTACAGGCTGAGTATGAAGTGGAGAAGGTAGAGGCGATTATTACTTATCTAGCTTTAGTATTAGATAGATGTGTTGATATCAATAGTCGTCTTTCAGGTTGGGATTCAAGCGTCGGAGTTCTTCGTAGAGCATCAGCTCAACACGCACTAAATTTATTATGGAATTATGGTGAAACAAGTGGCGATCCATATTTGTGGATATGGTGTAATGAAACTGCTAGCAAGCAATATATAAAGCTTTGCGCTTTATTCGGAACAAAACCCCACTCAATCGGCTTACCCGGTATCGAACAATACGACCCAAAAACCATCCAAATCAATTCCGCATCCGCCGATAGCCTCTACCACATTCCCGACAAATCTGTCGATGCAATTATCACCGACCCGCCCTACTATTCCACCATTCAATATGCCGAAATTTCCGACTTTTTCTATGTTTGGATGAAGCGCACATTAGGCGATATTTTCCCCGATTTATTCTACTCAGAACTCACCGACAAAGATAGAGAAGCCGTGGCCAATCCGTCGCGCTTCCGCAACATGGGCACATCCCCCGACGAACTCGCCGCCCAAGATTACGAAGCAAAAATGGCCCTAGCTTTTAGCGAATATTACCGAGTTTTGCGCGATGACGGCGTGATGACAGTCCAATTCAACCACAAAGAATCCGGCGCGTGGGACGTGCTCACAAAATCCCTCATCGATGCCGGTTTCGAGATTACCGCATCCTGGGCCGTCAGTACCGAAAACCCCCAAAACCTCCACCAAGCCAAGAAAAACTCAGTTTCCAGTACAGTCCTTTTAGTTTGCCGCAAGCGCGACACCAACGCCGCCCAAGCTTGGTGGGACGATTTGCGCCCGGAAGTCGCCAATCTCGTCGAACAGCGAGCCCCGGAATTTGAAGCCAACAAAATCACGGGAATCGACCTTTATTTAAGCGCCTTCGGCCCGGCTTTAAACGTGTTCAGCCGTTCCTATCCCATCCTCAACAGCAGCGGCGAAGAAGTGCGCCCGGAAGTTGCTTTTGCTGAAGCCAGAAAAGCCATTGCAAACTACCGTTTCCGCAAACTCGTACAAACCGATACCGCCGGATTTGACGCCCTGACTCAATGGTATTTCCTCGCCTGGGATGCCTTCCGCGCCGTCGAATTCCCCTTCGATGAAGCGCGACAACTCGCCCTCGCCGTGGGCGGTTTCGATGTCGTTGATTTAGCCAAAAAATACAAATTGATTGACTCGGTTAGCGGCACTTGCAAGCTTTTGACACCGAAACAGCGCCTGAAAAAAGGTGCTTTTTCGGTGAATCCGCAAGATTTTTCGCTGACATATTTAGTGGATGGATTGCACGCAATTATTGCGCTGTATCAGGAGGATGGAAATATTCAAATTGTGCGCGAGTTTATGAAGAAAGCTAATTTGACGGATAATGATAATTTCATGCGGGCGATTGAGGTGGCGCTGAAAGTGATTCCGCGTTTGGGCGATGAGAAGAAGCGGATACCGGAGGAGAAGGCTTTGTTGGATTTGTGGTTGGTGATGGATGAGATTAAGGCGAAGGTTTTTTATCAACAATTGGATATTCCCTTTGAGGGACAATTGAGTTTGGATTTGAATGTAGGTGGTTGAAAGAATGAGAAGAGATCCCCCCTAACCCCCCCTTAAGAAGGGGGGGACAAGAGTTTAATTCTGTAGGGGCGGTGCCCCCGTGCCCGCCCCCTTCTTAAGCGGGATTTAGGGGGAGCGAAGATTGTGGGACATAACAAATAATCTAATAACATGAATTTACAAGATTATCCCTGGCGGATTAGTTATTCTAGCAATGAAAATAACCCGATCGCCGATTTCTACATTCCCGCGCTAGAATGTGCTGTTAAGTACGATCGCAAATCCGGCTTTTTCAACAGCGCCATCCTCAGCAAAGTCGCGCAGGGATTGGGCGCAATGCTGCACAATTGCGGGCGGATGCGGTTAATCATGGGCTGTCAGTTTAGCCCGCAAGATTTGCAAGCTATCCAACAAGGTTACGCCCTGCGAGATGCTGTTACCATCCGCCTCGATACGGATTTGCAGCCGCCCAAAACCTTCGCCCAACTCAAACATTTTGAAATCCTCAGTTGGCTGATTCAAAACAGTTATCTCGATATTAAAATCGCCGTTCCCCTCAAATCTAACGGTTTACCAGTAGATAGTGAAAGTTTACTCGATCGCCAGCATATATTTCACGAAAAAGTCGGCATTTTTACCGACAGCAAGGGCGCGCAATTAGCTTTTAGCGGTTCTAATAACGAATCTCTCAGCGGTTGGGAAAGCAATGTTGAATCTTTCCATGTTTATTGTGCTTGGGAAGGCGGCCGAGATGCAGAACGAGTGAACGAAGAGATTTTTCGGTTTGAACAGTTGTGGAACAATTTATCGCCGAATGTGCGCGTTTTTGAAGTGCCGGAAGCGGTGAAAAATAAGCTACTCAGTTACGCGCCCAGTAGTAAGCCTGTGTGGAATCGGGAAGAAAGTTCGGCAGCGGATTTTGTAACGGATGTAGCGGATGTAGCGGATGAGGAGGGTTCGGCAGCGGATTTTGTAGCGGATGTAGCGGATGAGGCAACGGATTTTGTAGCGGATTTAGCGGATGTAACGGATGTTGGGAGTCGGGATTTAGGGGGAGTTATTGGGGATTTTGAGTTATCTCAAGATTATGCTAAGTTTGAACCGCTTTTCAATTTGTATGCTTCACCAACTTGTCTCGATTATTGTTTGAAATCTATTCCCATCAAACCTTGGCCGCATCAGATTAAAATTCTGCGTCGAGTGGCTGCTAGTTTCCCGAAGAGTTTCCTAATTGCGGATGAAGTTGGCTTGGGAAAAACTATCGAAACTGGGTTAATTTTGCGTTACTTGCTTGTCAGCCAAAAAGTCAAGCGCGTGTTAATTTTAGCACCAGCCAGCATTCAGCCGCAGTGGCACGAAGAGTTGCGCGAAAAATTTAATTTGCACTTTTGGAGTTACAACAAAGGTGAGTTAAAGAATCCGTATGGGGAGAAAAGTGTGTCTGGGGAAAAGAATATTTGGAATTCCCAGAATCTGATTTTAGCATCATCTCATTTAGTCCGCCGGAGCGATCGCACAAAAGAACTCCTAGACGCGCAACCGTGGGATTTGGTGGTACTCGATGAAGCCCATCACGCCCGCCGTCAAAGTCCGCAAAACCGCAAGGAAACGCCGAACCGGCTGCTTCAGCTAATGCAGCAGTTAAAGGAAAAAAGCGGATCGCTTTTGTTATTATCCGCCACGCCGATGCAGATTGATGCGATCGAAGTTTTCGATTTATTGCACCTTCTGGGACTGCGCGGACATTGGTCTTATGGTGAGAATTTCTGCAATTATTTTAGCACGCTGTCGGCAAAGCCCGATCGCCAGAATGTACGTTTTTGGCAGCAGATGTCTGTCGGTTACTTCCAGGAAGGAGGTTTGCCGTGCGATCGGTTGCAGGAATATCTCCAAAAGCGCGATCGATTGTTATATTATAAGTTGCGCGATGTCTGGGAAAAAAACCAGCGAGTCAACCCGCAACAAATCGCTGATGACGAAGCCTTTATCGCCGCCTCCCGCCAATATTTGACAGTGAATACTCCCCTCAAAGATTTGATGTTTCGCCACACCCGCGACACCTTACGCCAATACTATCAGCGGGGATTATTGGAACGAGATATTCCCCACCGCGAAGTCAGAGATAATGCGATTACTTTAGAAAACAACCGCGAAGTGCCGCTTTATCTCGCCGTCAGCAATTACGTCCGCCATTTTTACAATTTAGCGCAAAAAGACAACCGTAAGGCGTTAGGATTTTTGATGACTCTTTACCGCAAACGGCTGACAAGTTCCTTTTATGCCATCCGCGAATCCTTACAGCGCCGCCTCGAAGGGATTAGCATTACTGAGGATGATTTTCAGGATTTAGATGATGCGGATGATGTGATTTTGGAAGGTATGGAAGGTTATTTTGCACCAGCAGACCCGGAAGAAATTAAATATTTAGTCGATTTGCTCGATCGGTTCGAGAATACCGGGGAAGATAGCAAGCTTTCCCACTTTATCACAATCTTGCGTCAAGAACTGAATGAGCGCGAAAGTGCGATCGTGTTTACGCAATACACCGACACGATGGATTATCTCAGAAGTGCTTTACAACAATTATATGGTGCTCAAATTGCTTGCTATTCCGGGCGCGGGGGAGAGTTGTACCAAAATGGGGAATGGCGAACTTT
Source organism: Microcoleus sp. N9_A2 (assembly GCF_036701775.1). Taxonomy (NCBI): domain Bacteria; kingdom Bacillati; phylum Cyanobacteriota; class Cyanophyceae; order Oscillatoriales; family Microcoleaceae; genus Microcoleus; species Microcoleus sp. N9_A2. The sequence goes on from NZ_JAUBRH010000050.1 coordinate 26,924, forward strand.
TCCGAAGGAACAAATCAAAGCCAAATTCCTTCAAGGAATCATCAAAATTTTACTTTGTACCGAGTCGGCTTCCGAAGGGCTAAATTTGCAAACCTGCGGGGTTTTAATCAATTATGATATGCCTTGGAATCCGATGCGAGTGGAACAGAGAATCGGCAGACTCGATCGCATCGGACAGATTTATGATACAGTCAGGATACACAATTTTTATTACGACGGCACTGTAGAGGCGAAGGTTTATAGGAAATTGCGCGATCGCATCAATGCTTTTCAAAGCGTTGTCGGCAATTTGCAACCAATTCTTGCAACAGTTCCAACTTTCATCGAACAGGCCGTGATGAGTGCAGATCCCGAAGAAGAGGGTGTTTTGTTGCGAGAGTTCGATCGCATTTTAGACGCGCCGCCTTTGCGTCCCGCCCTCGATGAAATGGTCGCGATGGATGTAGAATCAGACTTGCAGGAAATCCGTCAACCTCTGCCGCCGACTTCTCTGTTTCCTGAAACCATCGAAGATTTGTTTGTCAATTCTTTGATTTTAAAGCAGATTGGCGCTATCTTCGATCGCTCTGAAAATCGCACTTGGCAGCTTAACTATAAAAGTCGCGATTATTGTCTCACATTTTACCCGGATATCTTTGAGGAAAATGCTTCGTTGCAATTTATGAGTTTTGGGAATCCGTTGTTTGAAGAAATGCTAAGTGCGATCGACCTTATGTCAAACTGTTCTTAATCGAACACTGTGGGCGGACTGTTTAGCCTGTTTCACGAGTTTACCCTTTTTTGAGCATTGCTAGGGTTTGGTGCTCAACTTTGACACTTTTAGGGCTAAACTACTTTTAATGACCAAAGCACAGGGGATTTAAGCCCCCACCTTTAGGTGGATTGTTTTTAGGCAGGGGCTTAAATCCCCTGCCTAAAAACTTCGCACTCCGAAGTCAACTGTCAACTGTCAACTGTCAACTGTCAACTGTCAAGATCGTCCTTTTTATTTAATTTGCACAATGTCTTCAGAAACAAACTCAGCGGCTCAATCTACAACTGGTGCAGATGCGATCGATGTTGCGATCGCCTCTGGAAACGATTTTGACGGCACTCCGATTCCCAAGGCAAAATTAGACCTGTACGAGCAAGTGATGGGCTTAGAAGCCGGGAGACAGCGCAGTGGCGTATCAAACACCATGCGATCGCGCATTGTCCGAATCGGTGTCAAACACATCGGACAAGAGGAACTCGATCAAATGCTGGTTGCGGCAAACTTTGCACCGCTGAAAGAGAAAGAAATCGCTTTTTACTACGGCGGTAAATAGATCGTATTTATCCCACATCTTGCACCATTCTCAATAAGCCTTTTATGAACCGGCTTTCTGACCTGTTTCACAAGAAAATCAATTCTTTGTGGAACAGGCATCTTGCCTGTTGCTGCCGATTTTGCCTAAAATAGACATAACCCACGCTCATAACATCTGTCATGCAAAGTTACACCCTCGCAGAAGTATGTAATCCACAGGGGACAGTCTTTAACCGAGCTGCTGTGGAGCCAGTTTTACTCACAGATAAATCGCAGCCCAGCCACGTAATTATGTCCGCTGATGCCTATCAGCGCTTGATAGAGCGACTGATGGAATTAGAAGATATGCTTTTAGGAAAAGCAGCAAAATCTGCCCTGAGTCAGTCTCAAATGGTTGGTACTAAAACCTTTGTAGAAACACTAACACAACTGGCAAATGGCGAAACTTGATGGTTTACAAACAGTTCTCGACTTTCTCAAGGGTTTGCAACCTAAAATAGCGGCTCAAATTGCTAAAAAAGTGTTAGCACTGAATGTCGATCCTTTACCTAATGATAGCAAGCAATTAATCGGATATCCGGGTTATTATCGGGTAGATAGTGGCGAATATCGGATTATTTACAGCTTTAATCCCGAAGAAGATTTGGTAGAAATTATTCTAGTTGGTAAGCGGAACGATGATGAAGTGTACAAAAAATTAGAGCGCCTTTTTTAAGAAAGTCCTTCTCAGGGATGCTGCTCTAAATATCTGGTAATTATTTTGATATTACTCCGGTTTCAAAGTGCGTTCCATCAGCGACAAAACTGCTTGTTCGGGAGTAATTTCCCCATTCAACAAGCGGTAAACTTGACGGGAAACGGGAACTTCTATCTCGCGTCGATTAGCCAAATCAATCAACACATTGGTAGTATTTACTCCCTCAGCAGTGCTCTGCAATTCGTGCAAAATTTGCTCCAAAGATTTGCCTTTAGCCAATCCGAAACCAACCCGATAATTGCGCGATAAAGGACTGTTGCAAGTAGCGAGTAAATCTCCCAAACCTGACAAACCGTAAAAAGTTTCTGCGCGAGCTCCCAAACGAACTCCCACCCGAATCATTTCCGGCAAAGCGCGAGTCAGCAAAGCAGATTTAGCATTAGTTCCTAATTGTAAACCGTCGCAAACACCAGCGGCGATCGCAAATACATTTTTCAAAGTTCCACCTAACTCAGTCCCCAGCGGGTCTTCATTCACATAAACCCGAAAAATATCGGAACTGTAAATATTTTGCACTTGCTTGGCCGCCGCTAAATCCAAACTTGCCGCTACCGTTGCAGCCGGCAACCCCTGCTGAATTTCCTCGGAAAGATTGGGGCCGGAAAGTACGACTATTGAATTGTTAGGAAAGGCATTTTGCCAAATTTGAGACGGAGTGCGCGTACTCGCGGGATCTAAACCTTTGGTGACAGTAACTATAATTGTACCGGGACTTAACTCTAACGCCAGCAGCCGATCGACTGTTGCGCCCACCCCTTTCATCGAAACTGCCGAAACAACAACATCCGCACCAGTTATAACTGATTCTAGACTAAAAGAACTGCTACGCGACCACCAATTAACTCGATCGCCTTTTTTGCCTCCCAGATTTGCCAAGGCCGAACCCCAAGCACCTCCGCCTAATATTGTCAAGCTTGCCATAGAATTTAGTTTAATGAACTCAGATGTTACACCATTCTCAAGAACGGGCTAGAAGCCCGTTCCACAAGAAGATTGAATTTTTTTTGTGGAACAGGCATCTTGCCTGTTCGTGACGGGCTAGAAGCCCGTTCCACAAGAAGATTGAATTTTTTTTGTGGAACAGGCATCTTGCCTGTTCGTGACATTGGTGCAATATGTGAGATGAACGAAACAAAAACTCCCCTCCTACAAACGCGGACGCAATCCATAATGACGGTAACGCCAATAATCTCGTAAAATGCGATCGTGATCGAAACATAATTGATGGGGAATCTGCCAAGATTCAAAAATCTGTAAATTTTTAGCATCGTCGGCAGCTTGAGGTTCCCCCGTTGCAGAAGCCAAAAATACAATACTGATAGTGTGTTCGCGGGCGTCGCGATTTGGGTCGGAATAAACGTAAAATTGCTCAATTAATTCTACATTCAAACTTGTTTCTTCTAAAGCTTCGCGTTTTGCCGCCGTTTCTACCGCTTCCCCGTAATCGACAAAACCGCCGGGAATTGCCCAGCCGTAGGGAATATTGCGGCGTTCGATGAGTATGATCGGCCGATGCGGGCGATCGGCTAACTCGATGATAATATCAACTGTAGGAGCGGGATTTTTGTAAGTCATTTGCGAAGGAAGAAGGAAGGCAGGACACGGATTTTGACACGGATACACGGATTAATTTCAACTGGTTCGGAGTTCCTTCTTCCTGCTGAATCATGCTAAACCGCGAAGTGGTACGCGCTGCTTTTGCAAAACCTCAGAGTACAGCTTTTCCAACTCAGTAATATTCTGACTGAGAGTGTACCGCTCGATCGCCCGTTGGCGTGCTTTTTGACCAAGCAGCATTCCCAACTCAGGATGATCGCAAAACAGCGGCAGCAAGGTTTGTAACTGACTCCGTACCCGCTGAGTGTTCAAAACTATCCCCGCCCCTTCCTCCAAGGCCTCGCCGTCAGCACCGGCATCGGTTGCCAAACAAGCTAAACCGCAAGCCATCGCCTCCAGCAACGACAGCGACAGTCCCTCCACCAAAGAAGGCAAAATAAATACGTCTGCACCCCGCAGAATTTCGATCCGGCGTTCCTCCTCAGCGACAAATCCGAGCCACACAATGCCATCCTCTTCGCCGTAAGACAGTTGCAGCGAGGCGGCTAGGGGCCCGTCGCCTACGATCGCCAATACGTTCCCAGGGGCAAAATTGCACTGTTTCCAGGCCTTGAGCAGGGCTTCGACATTTTTCTCCGGGGCAATGCGGCCTTGGTAAACAAAAATTCGATCTGCTTTTAATTCCGACTTCAACTCCGAAGGCCCGGGCGAATATTTAACTGCATCCACACCGTTGGGAATCACGGCTACCCGTTCCTGCGGCACTCCCAACTTGACCAATATATCCCGCTGAATCTGAGAAAAAACGATCGTCGAGTCGTAGTTCGCCAAAAACGGAGCGTACAGTTGATACATCAGGTGTTGGGTTCCCGATGTCAAATTTCGCAATTTGCGATCGAACGGCGGGTGAAAAGTCGCCACTAGAGGCAAATTCAATTCCTGGCAAATTTCCGGCAGCAAAAAGTCTAGAGGCGAAAGCGTCAGGGAAGCGTGAACAACATCAGGTTTGAGCCGCCGCAGAGATTTCATCAGCACTGTGCGGGACTTGAGAGTGGGAATCGTATAAATTTGCGATTTGTAGTGACAGGGTAAAGACACTTCGTTGCAACTCGCGGGCGAGAGCGAAGTGGTATATGAGGTTTGAGCAATTGCTTTTCCCCACGAACCATTTGCCATGCTCCACCCCGTATTGTTCCTGTCCAGTGGGCCCGCTTCTTGGGCAAAGTGCAGGAAACTAACCTGGTATCCCCGGTCTAATAGTGCGTTGGTGACTTCCCTGGAGTAAGTGACGTTACCGCAAAAAGGTGATTTTTTTCCTAGCCAAGCGATGTGCATTCAAGTAAATCAGAGTTTGTTATTTTTAGATTCGATCGACTTTGCTATTACTGCTACGGAAAATATACCAGGTTAAGACACCCCCAGCCATCGCTAATCCTGCTAAACCCAAAAATACTGTCGGCAAGCCCAGAAATGTTTCGGCTACCCCAGCCAAAGCCAACGGTAAACTCAAAGCGATATTAGTGGCATTGTTTTGCAGCCCGAAGACTTTTCCCCGCATTTCTTCTGGGGTTTCTGCTTGAATTGTAGTCTGCATCGGCACTCCCACCAATGAGGCAAATAAACCCAACAGGCTAATGAACAGCACCGAGAGCCACAAATGGTGTGTAAATGCAGAAAGGCCCAGCAGAGCAAGTGCCATGCCGATCGATCCGATTAAACTCAGTTGGGAATGAGAAAATTTGTGGCCGAGATAGCCGACTGTCGTCGCCCCAACTGCCATGCCAACGCCCACCGCAGCCAGTAAAAAGCCAAATTGTGATGCTTTCATACCGGGGAGGATTTCTGCCAGCCGAACTGCTAGAACTGCCAAGGCTGCAAAAATGGAAAATAGAATAATTAGTTGAATTAAAGCATTGCGGACTTTTGGTTGGTCGTTGATGTAACGCAGCCCGTCTTTTAAATCTGCTAGGGGGTGTGGCGCTTCGTGTTCGGCATCGTTTTTTTCGCCTGTTTTCATCGACAGCAACAGCACTCCGGCAAAGGCGTAACTTCCGCCTACTACTAATTCTTTGCCGATTCCGATTCCGCCGCCCAGGTTGGTAAATAGGTTGTCGGCTAAAGCTAGTAAGGGCTCTCCGACTGCGAAGCCAATAATCACCGACCCCATCATGGTTGTGGTGTAGAGGGAGTTTGCCGATAGCAGGTGGCGGCGTTCCACAATTAGGGGAATCACTGACTGTTCTGCTGGGGCGAAAAATTGAGTTAGAGTCGAAACGAGGAATGTCACTAGCAGCAGCAAGCAGAATCCGAGCGGCAGTTGACCGAGTTCCCACCCGTCAGAGAGCCACAGCAGCACGGGCAATGTTAAAACCAAGGCTCCCCGCAGCAGGTTTGTGGCTACGAGCACTGCTTTTTTCGACCACCGATCGACATACACCCCCGCGGCGGCCCCGAACAGCACTGCGGGTATGGTAAAGGCGATCATGATTGCTGATACCCATCTGCTGATGGTTTGATCTGGGGCTTGAAAGCGGCTGGCTACGAGGGCGATCGTCAGTACGAGATAAACTTTATCTGCTAGTTGGGAGAAAACTTGCCCACTCCACAATGCTAGAAAATTTGGGTTTTTGAGCACTGGCAGAAATCCCGTTTCTTTTTCGGGAATTTCGGCTAATGCTTCCGAGTTCCCGGCTGCTGGGTCTGCTGTTGCCAGCGGCCCGATTGCTTCGGGTTCTTGGCTTTTGCCGTTGCTTGACTCTGTTTCTGGCGTTGTGGGATATTTATCCATTTCTGGGTCTGGGACGTTGCTCCATTGTCGATCTGCCAAGACGGGTTCCGAGCGAAAATCGGGAAAATTTTCTCGTTCTTCCATTTTGTGGTCGGTAACAGCTAAAACAGATATTGTCAAATCAGAATCGGACAGTCGCATCATAGGATTTGGGGTGGCTCGCCTGGGATGGTGGAGGTTGGGGGGATGGGAATTTGAAATTGAGGTGTTAACCCCTAAGTTTATTAATAATCTCGTAACTTTATCTCTATCTATTATCTGATGTCGCAACAATCTTGAGAATTTACCTGAAATGGCCCGCTGGTTCGGGTATCCGGCAGGCTGGGGGTGCGATGTTCGATCGTTCCTTCACCTCTTTAAGTCAACAGTCAAAATTTAAAACTCAAAACTCTCTAAGTAGGTATCGATCGAGCTTCCCGAGCGAATCGTGCAACCTAAATGATACTGGGCATATTGCCGCAAAATATTTTCTACTGATACCCAAGTTGTTCGATCGGCAATCCCCTCTCCTAGTTCTGGACTAGCCAACTGTTGCAGCGCTGCTAATTCCTTAGCATTAATCTCGAAATTTGTCAAGTGTTTGCTGCTATTCGTTTGGCGGGAACGGGAGGCGGATTTGTACAAGCTACCGATTTCTGAAGAGAGTTCTGCCTCTAGGTTAGCTAGCTCGGACAAGCTGAAGGTTCCCCCAGAGGGTATACTAAACCCGGTTTGCCAGTTCGGATCGGTGAAATTTGGGATGAGCGGGTGTCTGGTGGCGCAGCAGACTTGGACTTGGGGCGCGAGGCCGGCTAAGGCTAGCAAGTGAAAAATGCCGTGGGCGAGGTGGGCGACAAGCACGGCGGCGGATTGGATTTCTGTGCGATCGGACAAACGCTCCAAACGGCTCAAATGTTCGCCCAGCAACCAAAACAGGTCTTCTTGGGGCTCATCGGAAAGGGCGCTGGCGATCGCCAATTCGGCCAGATATTGCGCGGCTGCTAGTTTCCCGAGGTTGCGGCTCAAACCCGGATGGGATTGTACCGTGTCGGCTTGGGTAATTTTATCGAGCGATCGGCCTTTGGCAATTAGCAATTCGTTAACGACAAATAATTCGCTTCTACCGCCAATGGTCGATCGTTGTTTGCGAACACCCGGTGCTACAGCTCGAATTAAGCCGAATTCCCGCGTCAAAACTGTCAGCACGCGATCGGATTCGCCGATGGGCGCACTCTTGAGATTGATTCCAGTTGCTTTGTAAGTTCTAATCATTTGTTAGTTGACGGTTGACGGTTGACGGTTGACTGTTGACTGTTGACTGTTGACCGACAGCATCCAGGATACAAGCCCCCGGATTCATCCGTGGAGAAATAAAAAACCTGTATCCGAGAAACTTGCCCCCCGAATTTATCCGTGGGGTCAATGCTTCAATCTAAAATCTAAAATCTAAAATCGATTGACTGTTGGCTGTTAACCTTTAGCTTTTTGTTTTAGTAAGTTAAGATAGGCATTAAGTTGTGGTGAAAGTTCATTCAATAACGGATGCAATCGATCGCTCTGTTCTTGAGTTAAAAGATTAAGCTGTGGAGCATTTAAACCATTAACGATCCAGGTAAGGTGCGTCCCGAAGCGAACACTGACTATACATGGGAAACGCTTATGTACGCTCCGCACCCTACTATCCTCCTTTAAATGCCGAACAGCTTATACCAATTTTTTATGAGGCTGCATAGAATCCGATCCCCCCTAGCCCCCCTTAATAAGGGGGGGGACAGGAGTCTTCTCAAAGTCCCCCTTCTTAAGGGGGATTTAGGGGGATCGAGATATGTGCAACTTCACATTAAATTGGTATTACGAGCATAGGCAAGTCTTAACCAGTGTCTAGTTTAGTTTAATGAACCTCTGGCAATTTTTCCGAAACGCTGATTATCTTGATAACTATGGCGTCCATGTCCTTCGGAAATATTAGCACCAACACTATCAGCCGATCTCACGATTTGTTTGCCCATCGTATCCTGCGTAAAGTAGTCCCATTTTTTAACAATAAACCATATTTCGCTTGATATTTTTTCGGCTAATTGATAAACTTGTAGCTGTTGGAAGTTCTCCATATTAACTCCTTTAAACAATTGATGGTCAACAATTGATTAATGACCAATGAATACAAGTCAACAGTTAACAGCCAACAGTCAACTGTCAACCGTCAACTGTCAACTGTCAACCGTCAACCGTCAACTGTCAACTGTCAACCGTCAACTGTCAACTGTCAACGATTGTCTAAATTATCGCGCTGGCGGAGTAATTCTGGGCCGCGAGAAGTCCCCAAACGAGTTGCCCCAGCTACTACCAAATCTAAAGCTTGTTCATGAGTACGAATTCCGCCGGCTGCTTTAATCCCAATCCGTCCCTTCGTAACTTCCTTCAGCAGTCGCACATCGTCAACTTTCGCCGGGCCAAAAAAGCCAGTGTTGGTTTTGATATAAGCCACACCAGCTTCCATACAAATCTCAGCCGCTAATTGTTTTTCGGCATCGGAAAGGAGCGAACTTTCAATAATTGCTTTGATGGTGAGATTAGTTTCTTCGCAAATTTGGGCTAATTCCCGGTGGAATTCGTCGATTCTTCCAGCTTTCAACAATCCTAAGTTAACGGAGACATCTAACTCTACGGCTCCATTATCGGCAGCTTCTAGAGCTTCGTAAACTTTCACCGTTGAAGTCGAAGCACCGGTGGGAAAACCTATAACTGTACAGACTTTGGGACGTTTGCCGTGCAGCAGCTCAACTGCTTGTCTGACGTAGGCGGGATACACGCAAACTGTGACAAAACCAAATCTCTCTGCTTGTTGGCAACAGTTTTCTACTTGCTCTGGCGTAGCGGTGGGGTCGATCAGGCCGTAGTCGATCAAGGGGGCAATATCGATGTCTGCCTGGTTTGCAGCCATTGCTGTTTTTTCTCCGAAGTGATTACTTCCTTATTATGTAGCGAATTTACCAAATCTTCGACCGAAAGCAGCCAGGGTACAACCCCCCGCATTCCTCCGTGAGGTCGCTTTCTCCAATTCTTCAATCTAAAATCTAAAATCGATTGACTTTACTCCGGGTTCTAGTAAGTATAAATACTCAATTTGCTGCTCGTAACAACTCTTGTGGAAATTAGTTTACCAATTTGTCTTAAAAAATAATATTTTGGTATCTCCCTTTAGATACATTTTTGATCTTTCTTTAGGTATACTTTGTTAAAAGGAGTTACGGTAGAGCCTGCGTCAGCTACGCTATGGCAGAGCCTGGTAGCGGCTACTGTTTTTACTTTTAGTAGTGCTTTAAAAACATAAAAGCCAGTGCCAAGCATGAATCATTTAGAACTCGAACAAGAAATTGGGAAGATGGCTAGAGCGATGATGAGTCGCAATAGCTTAATTGGTAAGGATTTGATTGCGGATCTCAGAGGGCGGCTGTCTGTTGACAGTGTAGCTGCTTTGATGATTGTCAGTATTGAGCGTTTGATTTGGTATGACTGCGAGTCCGTGATCTGGAGTTTGAGTTATTTGATTCCTGCTGACGTGATGGAAGAAATTCGCCGAATTACTGCGCTGGTTGTTTGCCAGCGGTTGATGGGCAAGGGTTTTATGCTGGGGAAAGATTTTAGTATTGATGCCACAGGCCAGTTGCTGTTGAGCGAGAATGCTAAAACAGCGGTTGTGGTTGCTTGAGTTGGGCAAGCAGAAGTAGAAGCTATTCGCACTATGAGATTTGCAGTTAGACTTGGGGCGCCCTAGGACTCTTTGTGTAACTGCAAACCTAATTCGGGATGCGGTAAGAGTTGCGTGATTCACGCAGAGTTAAGATTCGCAGCCGCTCTAAAAAACGATGAGTGCGGTTAGCTAAAAGAGCTTTTTACCAGAGGAAAATAGTTAGTTTCGACCGCAAATTGTTGAGGTTGTTACGGGTAGTCTGTACGGGCGATCGCCCTGTATCAAATTTTTCAGATTTTTAGTGGAATTACAGTTTTACTCCACCTATGGTTTCATGTAGAATCATCCCTAAGATAGATACAAAATATTATGAACTTAATTCAAAACTTGGAAGCGGCTTGGTATTACCATCTGGGCTCGCGTCACCTCGAAGCTAACGATGATCATGGTGCTCTGGCGAACTTTAACAGAGCTTTGAAGTTGCAATCAGATCATTATAAGGCTTGGTTCGGCCGAGGTATGGCTCTGGGGAAATTAGAACGGCACTTAGAGGCGCTGAAGAGTTTTGATGAGGCCTTGGTGGTGGAGCCGAATGCGAGCTTTGGCTGGCACAACCGGGCTATTGCTTTAGGAAAGTTGGGCCGCTGGTTGGAGGCTCTCAACAGTTTTGAACGGGCTCTGGAGTTCAGTCCGTGCGCGGCGAGTATTTGGCACAACCGGGGACTGACACTGATCGATATGGGGCTTTACGAGAAGGCGGTTCGGAGTTTTGATCGCTCTTTAAATTTGTATCCGGAGGCTGCTTGGGCGTGGTACAACCGAGGTAATGCCTTGTTGGAACTCAAGCTTTACTATCAGGCGCTCAACAGTTTTGACCGGGCGATCGAGTTTAACCCAGACGACGCGAGGGCTTGGTACAATCGCGGTATAGCAGCCAACTCAATGGGACTTTACAAACAAGCAGTGGCTAGTTTTAGCCGATCGATCGCTCTACAACCGGGCAGAGCCGAAGCTGTGGGCGAACGCAGGGTTGCTTTGGAGAAATTAGTAGGTTTAAATCAGAGAAATGGCAAGTTTACTCCCACATCTGAGCGTCCCTTTGAAGATTATTTGATTTGGTACAACCGGGGTGTGGAATTGGCGCGAAAAGGCTGCTACTCTGAGGCGATTGCTTGCTACGAAACAGTCTTAGAAATTAATCCTGATTTTGCTAACGCTTTTTACAATAAAGCTTGCTGTTATGCGCTACTGGGATTTGCTGATTTTGCCCTTGACAATTTGCAGCGGGCTGTTGAGTTGATCCCTAATTTATACCGAGAGCTAGCTTTAGCTGACTCGGATTTAAGCTGTATTTGGAAACAAGAACGTTTTGAAGCGCTGATCCAAGGTTGATGTTATAGGAGTTGACAGTTGACAGTTGACAGTTGACAGTTTTTAGACGGGCATCAAACCGTTGATGCTACAAGGGTCAGGGATCTATTCATGAGCTTATTTCTGTCCTTACCGATGTGGCGGTTTCTATACACAAAAAACAGCTCGCCGATCAGGCGAGCTTTTGTACTTGGACGACGGAAATTCGATCGCCCTCAAGAGTATTTGTGCAATCTTTGCTATTGCACAGAAACTCGGATTGAGGGCTTGACCGGCCTTTTGGCAACTACGATTATCCGGTAGATGCCGGACTCGGGAAGTTGAGCAAAAGTTTGACCTTCGCCTTGATCCAGCAGTGATCCCGACGGAGATTCGATCGCCAGATCTAGATTTTTGGTGCTAGCTGTGACCCTAATTGTCTGTCCCTGCTTGCCTTGAACCGTGATCGGCTGGATTTGGTAGCCGGACATTTTGAGTTTGACTGTGGCTTGTTTTTCCTTGAATGCTATGGGAATTGCGCGATCGGGCCGATAAGTCCACTTGGCGCTAAAGTCGCGTCCGATTACGAAGCTGCTGGTTTCACCTTTCGGGGTGACTCGCACGCGGTAGATGCCTGACTCTGGCAACTGACCAATCCACTGATTGTCTGCTTTTTCAATAACCCCCATATTTTCACCATTGGGACTGTACAGTTCGGCTGTCAGTTGTCCTGCCCACAGGGAGAGAGTGAGTTCTCGCCCTTTGACGCCTTCAAAAATATAGGTGGTGGGTTGGTTGATGGTTTCTCGGATTTCCGAGGTTGACATTCGCTTGATCGGTTCGAGGTTTGAAACTGATCCAGAGGTAACGGGTTTGTTAAGGGTTTCTGTAATTTCCGAGGCAGCCATCAGCTCGCTCGGCCCAATTTTGGGGGCTACTGGGCTGGCAAATACTGATTTTGCCGTCATCATGAGTAGCATTCCAGTCAGTAAAATTAGTTTTTTCATGTCGCACTTCCGAGGGAGGGGGGTAAGGAGTTGTATATGGTTACTTGTGTTTGCCTGTTTTCACCGGATTAAATCTGGCGATCGGCTACAGCAGCATAGAGGATACACATAAATATCCCGTACTTGCACAAAACCTGATAGTAGCAGATTGGCAGTGCGGGAGCTAAGTAGCCTGAGTTTGTCGGGAGATTTCAATCATACTCCCTACGCATAATAACATCAATAATATTAGTAATTTGGTCAAGGAAAATCAAAGCTTTTTCCGAGGAGCTTGGTAAAAAAATGCGGTGTCTTCGCTGCGGGATCTGCCTTGCTACCAGAAAACCGCTAGTACCCGCACTGGGTGACGGCCTCTACTTTTGCCTAGTTTTGGACGATCGGCTAATTTATGTAAGGCGATCAACACCGCATCTTACCTTATTCGTAGCGTGTCAAACCACTTTTTGCGTGTCCCGATCCTGTAGGGTTTGTAGGGGCGGATTTAGTTGATTTTTCTACTACAAACGAGTTTACCACTGCAAAACCCGCCCTCCCACACGAGGTTAATTTGTACTACGAACCTGACAGAATTTTCAGGTAAGCTTGTACTGTGTTGGACAAGCCCATTTCTAATGCTTCCGCAATTAAAGCATGACCGATCGATACTTCTATTATATCAGGAATCGAGCAAAATTTAGCTAAGTTTTGCAAATTTAAATCATGTCCGGCATTCACTCCCAAACCTACTGATTGAGCGGCTTTAGCTGCTAAGACATATTGTTGAAAAACAAATTCTACTCTACCTTCGCGAAAAGCAGTTGCATAGGGTTCTGTGTAGAGTTCTACGCGATCGGCTCCAACTTCTTTTGCTAGTGGCATGAGAGCAGCATCTGCATCCATAAACAAGCTGACTCTGATGCCTTTGTCTTTTAATTTTTCAATAATTGGTAATAGCCGATCGCGATTTTCGGGAATATTCCAACCGCTATCGGATGTTAGCACGTCGGGAGCGTCCGGGACTAAGGTACACTGAGCCGGTTTGACATCGCAAACTATATCCATAAATGGCGGCTGAAACGGATTTCCTTCGATGTTGAACTCGACGGTTAGCATTTTGGCTAAGTCGTAAACATCGGCAGCTTTGATGTGTCTTTCGTCGGGGCGGGGATGGACTGTAACGCCGTGGGCTCCGGCGGCGATGACTGTTTTTGCGGCTTCGGTAACGCTGGGGATGCCGATGTTTCGAGAGTTTCTGAGGAGGGCGATTCTGTTGATGTTAACGCTGAGTTTAGTCATGGGATTGGAAGTTGCGGATGTTTGTTGATTTTTAATTTTAACCGCTGATGAACGCTAATGAACGCTGATGCAGGCGGATTGGTTTTTTGGGCGGCTGTTAATGGGGTTGATTTTGATGGTTTTGAATCAGCTTTTCTGCAATCGGTAAGGTTTCGGCAAAAATCGCCTCTGCTGTTTGGTGTTTTGCTGCTAAATCTTGTAGATTGGTAATGCAGAAAAGCGGTGCGATGCGATCAACTATTTCGGGCGGAAAGTCTCGGCTAAAATATTTTAGTTCAAAGTCGTATCTGTGCGGACGGTAAATCATGCCCAGCAGTTCGACTAATGGTAGAAGTGTCCAATTGTGATAGTTGCCGATCGCATCTACTAAATGTCCGCGATAAATCTCTTTTTTTACCAGAGGTTGCAGCAAATCAAAACGGATTTTAATTTCGTTGAATCTGAAGCGCATTTTGGAAAAATGCTTGTTTGTATCCAAATGAGGCGGTACAATTAGATTAGCTTTGTCAAAGGCGATCGGCACTTTCCCGTGTCTCTCTATTTCCAGAAATTCGTTGCGGCTGCTGCGCCGGAAAACGGCGAAATCAATTAGCAAAAAGGGCGGGGATTCTTTGAGCCGCCAGAAGCACTGCGACTGACCGTGCCAAGCGGGTTCGGGAACTCGATATTTGAGTTCGATTTCGCCAATTTCTGCGAGGGCTTTTTCCACAATCTCAAATGTTTCTTCCACGCAGTTATCTTCAACCACAACCGCAATATCGAGGTCTGACCACTCGTCGGTGTATCCGTGGGCTGCTGAACCTCCTTGCCATAAAGCGAGAACAAAATCTAAAGTTTGTAAGGTTAAAACAATCTTTTCCAGAATGATTGGTCTCATGGAATCAAACTATACAGTTGGTTTTGATTGTAGCGCCAATTCTCTAAAAGCAGTTTAAGCAAAGCGCCAATAAAATCGGCCGCACAAGCGGCTAGCAGCTATTGCTGCTAACCGCTTGCTATTAACTATTAAAAGTGCTATCCGATGTTGCTGAGAGTTGTGTCTTGAGGCCCGGCCATGAAGATTGAGCTTCTGAGGTTGATTGTTGAGGGGTCTGTACTGATGATAACACCCACAATGTCACCGCAGGAACAGAGGATAGCAGTATCCCCAATACCGTCTTTGTTGACATCAACGGCAGCGAAACTGATGTCATCCATGCCTTGGGTGCCTTTGTAGTAGGCAATTTTGATGATGTCGCCTTGGCTGGGGTTGAAGTCGAGAATGCGATCGGCAAAAGCAGCACCAGCGGTAAATGTATCGCCGCGCAAAATAAATTGATCGGCACCTTCTCCCCCCATTAAGAAGTCAGCACCACTATCGCCGATCAAGATATCATTGCCCGCATTTCCAATCAGTACATCAATGCCCGCTCCACCTCGGATTACGTCATTTCCCGCTCCGCCTAATAGGTAGTCGTCTCCTTGATTGCCCATAATTATATCGTCCCCCTCACCCCCGTCGAGCAAATCGTTGCCTTGTGCGCCCTTCAGCATATCGTCGCCGCGAGCGCCAACCACTGTATCGTTACCTGCATTGCCGTTAGCGGTATCGTTGCCCTGAGTGCCGATAATTTGATCGTTGCCGCCCCAAGCACGGAGCCCTCCTAATTGCCGTGCATCTTCTGGTGTAATTTCTATGAGGTTATCAGCATCATCTGCATCAAAAAAGCGACTTTCTTTAGCTCCTAAAGAAGCGCGACTAATTATGTCGGACAAGCTTTTAAGCTTGTTGTCATCGCTAATAACATTTGCCTCGTTCAAGTCGTTGACTTTAAGAGTAATGGGGATATTGTTAATACTCTCAAAACTGAAATAATCGGTGAATCCTGATTGTGCAGAATTGCCCAGCAAAACATCTGGAATTTCAATGATGTCTGCGGCTAATTCGGACTTGGCCGTGCTGTCAACGTGCTTGGCAATCTTGTTTAGATCGATATCTGCGCCTACAGCCTGACCGCTGGGTGTCACTACCTTTG
This sequence comes from Microcoleus sp. N9_A2, assembly GCF_036701775.1. NCBI lineage: Bacteria > Bacillati > Cyanobacteriota > Cyanophyceae > Oscillatoriales > Microcoleaceae > Microcoleus > Microcoleus sp. N9_A2. The sequence goes on from NZ_JAUBRH010000050.1 coordinate 42,634, forward strand.
GTTCCGGGGTAAGGGTGAGGTAATTAGCACCTGTGAAGTTGCTTTCCCCGGCTTGGCTGTCGATGATTTTCCGCAGATCGTTAGGAATCATATTCCCGATATGTGAAGCTCTGATGATTCCTGAATTTGATTCTATTTTACTTGCCATTTGACTTGCCTATCCTTGAAAGTAGGTTTGCTTATTTAAACTACATCAGAAATTTTTGATATTTACTTATGTTCCGTAATTTCGATAATTTATGACTGTTTCAATAAGTTTTACACTTTGTCTTTTGACAAAGGTGGTATAAGCTTAAATCTGTAAGTTTGACAAACGGTCTTTTGACTAATTTACAAAAAAAGCTATAATAGAAACCCTTATTTTACGAAATTTTTAAATTGAGGAACTTCAGCTTTTATTTAAATTATATCTAGATGATTTTTAACTGCCGATGAAGGCAGATGAACGCGGATGAACGGAGATTGTATGAGTCGGTAGAGGAGAAAATGTGGAGATGTTAAATTGAAGTCGATCTCTGTTTTCTAGTAGAGCAATCCAAATGATGAAGCTAGGGGAGAGTTGATGCCTTTTTATAGCATTTGGTTTAAAAATTGGTGGTGCTGCGGTTGATCGGGAAACAGGGTGCAGCGGCACAGGCATTGAAAATCAGTTTTCAATCATCATTATGAGAAACTTGCCCGCTGTCCGGTAACATGAGAAAGGATTAATTTTTAACAGCGCGGCATGGCTACTATTTGGGAACTCGACTTTTACAGCCGTCCAATCATAGACGAGCGAGAGAAAAAAAAATGGGAAGTGTTGATCTGCGAAAGCCCGCTGAATGTAGGCGACAAGGCCGAATCTCTGTTTCGCTACTCGCAATTCTGCTCCAGTTCTACCGTGAATTCCCTGTGGCTGGCGGATGCAATTAAAGATGCGATCGCCGCAGCACCGAAACGACCTGAAAAAATCCGCTTTTTCCGCCGCCAAATGGCGAACATGATTACTAAAGCCTGCGAGGATTTGGACATTCCCGCCGCCTGCAGCCGCCGCACCCTCGCCCTCAGCCTGTGGCTGGAAGAACGGATGCAAGACGTTTATCCCGCCGAACCGGGCTATCAACCGGTTGTGAACCCGACCGTTCAATTTATACCCGAAACGCCAGTTGCGCTGCCGGATGCTTTAATCGGCGAAAAATGGGCGTTTGTGAGTTTGCCGATCGCAGCTTTTGACGAAATGTCCGAGTGGGATATCGGATTTGGCGAAGCTTTCGGGTTGCCGATGACAGGCCTCGACCCGGAAACGCAAATTCCGGGACTCATGATCTACTCATCGAGAGCAACAGCCCTGGCAGGTTGGATGTCGGGTTTGGAGTTGGCTTTTATCAAATTTGACAGCGGCCCGCCCGCTAGGCTGGTATTAGATACGGGAGCTAACGATCGCTGGATTTTAGCTAATCTCAGAGACGCCGCAACGGAGAGAGAAGCGAAAGGATTTGAAGCCGCTAAAAAGCAAGCAAAAAAAGTACATTTCTTAGCAATTCAGTCGAATCCCGAATCGGAATCTTTTGCAGGATTTTGGCTGCTGCACGAACTAACTATTTAGTCGCGAGCGGGGCAATAACCGCTCTGGCATCGATCGCAAAAAAATGGTAATTGGTAATCGGTAATTGGTAATCGGTAATTGGTAATCGGTAATTGCTTCCAATGACAACTGACAACTGTCAACTGACAACTGCCAACTACCAACCGCCAACTACCAACTACCAACTACCAACTGTCAACTGTCAACTGTCAACTGTCAACTACCACCGACAACAATGACCAATCAGCAATCAGCAGAACAACTGTTAGAACTAGCCACCAAAGCAGGTGCAGAAGCTGCTGAGGTATTGGAATCGCAATCGCTCTCACGGCCGGTCTTTTTTGAAGCGAACCGCCTCAAACAGCTAGAAACCGCCCAAGCAGAAGGCATTGCACTGCGGCTGTGGCGGGATGGGCGGCCGGGTTTGGCGGTGGCCTACGGGCCTGTGGAACTGCAAATTTTGGTGGACAGGGCGATCGCGCTTTCGCAACTAAACGAACCGGAAACCATCGAACTCGGCACCGGTGAGAAAGTTGTTTATCCCGATCGCGGAGTGTCGGTGCCAGCCGAACAGCTAGTAAACTGGGGCAAAGAGGCGATCGCGATCGTCCGCCAAGCCTATCCCGAAAGCCTCTGCACCGCCGAACTCGACTGCGAAATCGAGAGCACCCGCTTGGTGAACACCAGAGGTTTGGATTCCAGTCACACCGACACCACCCTCAGCGGTTACTTATCAGCAGAATTAGTGCGGGGCGAGGATTTCCTCAACATTTGGGAAGGCGAAACCGAACGCGGGACTCTCGACTTAAACACCAGCGCCAAGCGGGTTTTGCAGCGTTTAGAATGGGCGAAAGATAATGTTGCTCCCGCCACCGGGCGCGTGCCGGTGCTATTTACAGCCAAAGCCGCCGATTTGCTTTGGGGGACTGTCTGTGCGGCGTTGAACGGCAAACAGGTACTCGAAGGCGCTTCGCCTTGGAACGATCGACTAGGCCAACAAGTGACATCGCCCCTTGTAACCCTCTCGCAGCAGCCGGATATCGGGCCCTATAGCTGTCCCTTTGATGACGAAGGTACTCCCACTCGGGCGATCGTCTTTATCAACAATGGAGTGTTGCAGCTATTTTATACCGATCGCACCACCGGTCGAGCCTTGGGGAGCGGCACCACCGGCAACGGATTTCGCCCGGGTTTGGGCAGCTATCCGACGCCGAGTTTGTTCAATGTTTTGATTAAACCAGGAGAGCGATCGTTAATCGATTTAATCGCTCAATTAGACGACGGAATTGTAGTCGATCAAATGCTTGGCGGCAGTGCTGGAATTTCCGGCGATTTTTCAATTAACGTCGATCTCGGCTACCGAGTCAAAAAAGGTCAAATAGTCGGCAGAATCAAAGACACAATGGTAGCTGGGAACGTCTACAACGTCCTCAAACAATTAGTAGAATTGGGAGGAGACTCCGAGTGGAACGGTTCTTGCCACACACCATCTGTAATTGTAGAGGGATTGTCCGTCATCGGTAAGAATTAAAGTCAGTTGGCAGTTGGCAGTTGTTAGTAGTCATTTGGCAGTAGTCAGTTGGCAGTTGTCAGTTGTTAGTAGTCAGTTCTCATCAATCATCAGTCAACAGTCATCAATCATCAGTCAACAGTCAACAGTCAACAATCAACAATCCACATAATATGCGTATTTGTTTTATCGGCGATTCTTTTGTAAACGGTACTTGCGATCCCAAATGTCTCGGTTGGACAGGACGGATTTGCGCTGCCGCTTGCGGACAAGGACACGATATTACCTACTACAATTTAGGAATAAGGGGAGAAACCAGTGCCGATATAGAAACTCGTTGGTTCAACGAAATTTCTACCCGCTTACCTCACTACGCCGACGGCAGAATAGTATTTTCTTTTGGCGTCAACGACACTTACCTAGAAAACGAAAAAATTCGCATAGAAGTTGAAAAATCAATTGAAAATGCTCGCTCTATTCTCACATCATCCAAAGAAATATTTCCAGTATTAATGGTAGGACCACCGCCAGTTATTGATGCCGATCGCACAAGGCGGATTGCCAACTTATCCGAACAGTTTTCCCAAGTTTGCAACGAGTTAAATGTGCCTTATCTAGATGTTTGCACCCCGCTGCAAAACTCGGAAATTTGGCATAAAGAACTTACCGAAAATGACGTTTCCCATCCCCGTGCGGCCGGTTACGCTGAATTGGCTAAAATAGTTCACAATTGGGATGGTTGGAAAGCTTGGTTGAAAAATATCAATATATCAGATCAAGAGACAGTAACGCTGTTCCGAGCCGTCGGCAAAAAAGAAATGGAACTGATTAAAGAAAGCGATTTTATGGCATTTCCGCCACGCTTATCCTTTCAGCCTACTTTTTATCCCGTACTTCACAAAGCCTATGCCATACAAATCGCGAGAGATTGGAATACAAGAGATGCAGCATCGGGATATTTCGGCTATGTCACGCGCTTTCGGGTTGCGGCAGAATTCTTAAAAAAATATCCCGTACAAACTGTGGCCAGTTCAGTACACCAAGAGTATTGGATTCCCGCCGAAGAATTGGCAGAATTTAATCGCAATATTGTAGGAAAAATTGAAATTTTTGCTGAATATCAACCGTAGAATAGGAGCACTGAAAGATGTTAAATTTTAATCAATTTGAATTTGTAAGTTTTGACTGCTACGGCCCTCTGATAGCTTGGGAAAGCTGAATACTGCCAGCTTTGAGACAATTGCTGTCAAGTCGCGAGATAGATTTGGTTGGCTAAATCGCAGACACGAGAAAACAGGATTTGGGGCGACACTGCCTGCCTGCGGCTAGCCTGATTTAGAAGTGCCGGATTTGAAAACACTGGTGGAGGCTATGGTAAAAAAATCGCAGATTGATATCAAATCCGATAGCATCGGAATTACAGCAGATTTCTGGTAAGTATCGAAGGATTTTTTGCTAAAGTGCGATCGAGCAGACAACTCTCAGGTCATCTACGCTATTTATGCCGTACATAACTATCCCTAAACAATTTAGGGAACCTTCCAGGGTCATCAAATCTCAACTTTTTTTACGGCCGAAACGCCTAGCCATTTTTGAAGCTTGTCTGATCGGCTTGGTGGCCGGACTGGCTGGTGTTTTGCTAAAGTCAGGAGTCGGATGGCTCGGCAGTTGGCGAGTTGCTACCTCGACATTAATCCCAGCTTGGATATTACTCCCCAGCGTCGGTTTATGCGGCGGGTTGCTGACAGGTTTCTTGGTTGAGCGTTTTGCTCCCGAAACTGCCGGCAGTGGCATTCCTCACGTCAAAGCTGCTCTCGGCGGAGTCAATCTTTCCTTAGATTTGCGAGTAGCTGTGGCCAAACTTATGACGACTATTTTAGCAGTTGGTTCCGGTTTAACTTTAGGCAGGCAAGGCCCTACTGTGCAAATAGGAGCATCTTTGGCTGGCTGGATAGGTCACTTGATGCCTACTTCCCCAGACTACCGCCGACAATTGATTGCTTGCGGTGCTGCGGCAGGATTGGCGGCTGGTTTCAATGCTCCCATTGCAGGAGTTTTGTTTGTAGTTGAAGAACTGCTGCACGACGTTTCGGGATTGACTTTAGGGACTGCAATTATCGCTTCATTTATCGGTGCAGTTGTCTCGCAGCTTTTGGGCGGCGATAGTTTAAGTTTGAACCTTCGCGCGTACCAAACCAGTTTTGATGCTCAGGAAATCCCGTTTTACATACTATTAGGAGTTTTAGCGGGGTGGCTGGGAGCTTTGTTCACCAAAGGGATTATGGCTAGCTTGCAATTTAACAGGCGATCGCTCAAATTAGCTTTGCCTGTGCGAATGGCTCTAGCTGGTCTAATCTGCGGTTCAGTAATAGCTTTTCTTCCAGCAACTTTCCGCGATAATACGGGTTTACGGGAGTTTATGCTGACAGGCGAAGCAAGCGGCATAACAAGTTTAATTGCCTTTATAGCTCACTTTTTTCTGACAATTATTTCCGCTGCTTCGGGAGCTCCGGGAGGATTGTTTTCCCCTGCCCTAGTTATGGGCTCTGCACTCGGTCACATGGTGGGAATTGTGCAGGCAGATTCCCTGGGTGTCGGTTTGCCGGTAACTTACGCTTTGGCGGGAATGGGAGCGTTTTTTTGCGCGGTTTCTAGGGCGCCGATTACTGCGGTAGTGATTGTGTTTGAAATTACGGCGGATTTCAAATTAGTGCTGCCTTTGATGATCTGTTCTGTAGTTGCTTATTTGGTGGCGGAAAAGGTGGACAGTGGCTCTTTTTACGATCGCCTTTTGGAGTTTAACGGCATTCAACTGACAAAGGCAAAAGCTGCCAGCAATACTTTGAGCGACTTGCACGCAGATGACGTGATGCAGCGCCGAGTTGAAACTCTTTCGAGTCTGCTGACTTTCGATGAAGTGATGCAGGCTTTTTCGCGATCGCACCACCGAGGCTTTCCAGTAGTTGAAGATGGCAAATTAGTCGGAATTGTCAGTCAAACCGATTTGGCAAATGCCAGCGATCGCAATTTGTCCGGCAACTCCCTGCTCAAAGAATTTATGACTGTACAGCCGATCGCAGTCAAAGCAAGCGATACTTTAAGCGAGGTTTTGTACAGGCTCAACAACTACAATATCAGCCGCTTGCCGGTCGTAGAAGGCCGGCGTTTGGTGGGAATTATTACCCGCAGCGACATTATCCGAGTTGAATCCGATCGCCTCAGCGGAGAAACAACCCAGGGCCCGCATCCAGAACCTTCCTATGTAGTGTATCAAACCAAAGCTCCCCAAGTCGGAAACGGCCGGCTGTTAGTGCCGCTTTCCAACCCGCAAACAGCGCCGGCTTTGCTGCGGCTGGCGGCGGCCATTGCGCGCGATCGCAATTACGAATTAGAATGCCTGCAAATCATCTTAGTACCGCGCAACAGTTCCCCCTCAGAAAGCGCAGTGCGGACAACTAAAAGCCGCCGCCTGCTGCAACAAGCCGAACGAATAATTCGCAATTTGAACTTGCCAGTACACACCCAAATACGGGTAGCTCACGACGTACCTAACGCAATTTTGGAGACGATTAAGGAGCGACATATCGATTTGATTTTGATGGGCTGGCAAGGCGAATTTTCCACAAAAGGACGCATTTTTGGCGATGTGGTCGATACCGTAATTCGGCAAGCAGGCTGCGAGGTTGTTTTGGTTAAATGGAGCGAAAAACTATTAGCAACACGAAAGAAAAATGAGTTTTCCGCCGCTTTTAGCGGGCGGAAGTATGCGTCTCTAGAATTGGAATTCAATGCCGAAGGAGTTGATGGTGCAGATAATCCCACATTGGCGAGCTCCTCAGATTTATCAGCGATTCCTGAAAGTGAATTTGCCCCGCCGAATTCAGACATTCCAGCCCCAGAATTGGGGCTGCACACGCTGATGGGTTTACACCGTTGGTTGGTGCCTATTCGCGGTAGTTACAAGCAAGCTGCGGCTTTGCGGCTGCTACCTGCTTTGGTGGCTGCGAGTGCTGTACCGGAGATTAAATTGTGTCAGGTTCATCAGCCTTCTGTTGCAGAACCAGATCGGGGAGAATTAAAGCAAGCGGCGGAGTTTATCCAGCGCAGGGTTAGCTGTTCGATAATAGCGACTTCGGTTTGCGCTAAATCGGTTTCTGATGCTTTAATTGATTTGGCTCAGAACGATCAGTGCGATGCGATCGTCCTGGGAGCGAGCCGTGAAGGGCTGCTGAAGCAGGTAATTCACGGGAATATCCCGGAAGCTGTCGCGCGCGGGTGCGACTGTACAGTCATTTTAGTGCGATCGGCCTCTTAGCAAATTCATACTATGTCACTCTTGTTTCCAGGCAGACCTCCTAAATAATTAGACTTTAAATAATTATGGCTTACAGCTAGATAGTTTTCCTAACCCAGAGGCGTTTTCCTGGATTCCCTTCAAATTCCATAAACAAGTCTCCATGCCTTTTTCCGCTTCTGCTTCACAACCGCTAAATTCTCGCTTTCCTTTTATTTTTCACACTCAATTGCTTAGTAAGTGATGTATAATAATGCAAAGCAAAAACCATATTAATTCCAAAAAACACCAAAGTTAAAACAAATGTAAAAAAAGACGTAAAGGACAGCCTGGAACTCATCGTAAACATCGCCAAAATGATTGAGCAAAGCCCAAAACCGGAAGCAAAAGAACTTAAAAGCAGCAACCGCACCTTAGACATAGTTTAATTTAAAGATTATCAGTAAAATGCACTCTTGGCAGCTACAGAGGAGTGCCAAATGATACTTATTACTATATAGCGGAATTGCTCAGTTCCGCCAAGGGCCAAACGACTGCTTTCCTCAAAAGGTGTGAATTATACAGAAAAATACAGCCCGCGCTCTTGTAAACTCCTGTTGCTCGACTTAATATCAATCAAAGGAATTCCCCAGCATCCGCGAGCATTCCACCTTTCGCCGTACAGTCACCGCAGCCGCAATCCCGCTGACAGCAAAGTATTCGCTTCCAAAAACCGCGCTTTCCCTGGGATTCCAAACATTGCCAAAATCCACAAACGGCGTCACCTGCAAAACTCCTTGTTTGTCGTTGGTGCGCTTGCATCGGATACCGCAACTCGGCTGAATCAAAAATCCCGCTATCGGCAAGCATTGCATCCTGACGGTAGCCCCGCAATGTGTCTGAGCCTCCTATACCGAATTGTTCGATCGCCAAAAGCTCTGCCCCAGCCAATTTCACATCCGATCGCACCTGCAGCAGCGTCTCATACCATTTTTTTAAAGATGTGCTAGAGATAAAGAATGTAAAATCCAAGACCATCCTCTCAGAAAACCAATGACATGATTCGTTAAAGATGCTAAGATTTCCTGAACTTTTACGCGGAGTTCGTCAAGATTACTAAAAACTAGCCCAGCTAAAAATTCTTTGATGTATTCCCACACTCTTTCTGTTGGATTTACTTCAGGACAATGAGGAGGCTGAAATAGTAAAATAATATTGTCTGGCAATTCAGATGTGCTTAAAAGATGGCTGCCAGCGTTATCGACTTGAATGATCGGCAATTCATCGGGATATTCAAGCGACAATTGTTCCAAATATGCTTGAAAACAAACTTTATCTAAATGGGAAAACTTCCAAAAAAAACTTCTTCCAGTAGAGGGGGATACTGCTCCGTAAAGTCAGAAACATTTAAATTTCCATTGATGTTTCCCTACGGGTTTTACACCTCTCCTGTGTGATCCTTCGTCTCTGAATTGTATGTAGTCCCAATCGAGTTTTTTCACACCAACAAATAAATTTTTTGTATTTTTTCCTTGGCCAGGAGCTTTGTCCAGTAAGGTTTTGATTCTCTCAAATAGGCGATTTTTGAATTCATTTATTGCCGTTGGCTCTTGCTGACTAATCCGGGGTCTTTGTCTTTTCAATTTACTTTTTAACTCCCCTTTGACCAAGGAGTATACAGCTTGATAACTACTAGGTATCTCCTTGATCAACCAGAGCCAGAGATGAACTTCTTTATAACTAGAAGACCCTTCGGGGTCTCTCAATTCTTGTTGTACTAAAGCCGCTACTTCAACGGAAAACTTTTTGGTATCGGCTCAATAAGTAGGGGAAGGAGTTATTCTAATTGCCAAGACAAACCCAAGGGATGAAGAGAAGATT
>NZ_JAUBRH010000051.1:0-50599 GCF_036701775.1 Microcoleus sp. N9_A2
TTAATTACATAAAGACTTCTTGCTAGGTAAGGCTTTCACGCGAAATATTGTGTAATTAATTTTGCACGACTACTTAAATGCTGTTTTCTGAGTTTTTCAGCAAGCCCTATATATTTCTGCGTCTCGGACTGATATAAAAAAAGAAAATTGAAAGTTTTGGTTTTGTTCCTCAACCTAACCTACACTATTAATAATTTGTGTAAGGGGAATGTTTATTACTAACTCTCATTATTCACGACACGGAAGTTACGGAAATACGGATAACTGTTGTTTTCCTGAGTCCTTCTTCTTTCTTGCTTCTTCCTTCTTCTTTCAACGTCCCAATTCCTCGTTACTAATTCCCAAATGACTCGCTTAGCCACAACAATAGAAGCCATACTTTACTTAAAAGGTCAGCCGGTCTCAATAGCAGAAATTGCCGAGATTGCCAAGTGCGATCGAGCCGAAGCCGAAGACGCCATCATCGAACTCATGTCTGACTCGTCCCACCGCGACAGTGCATTAGAAGTCGTCGAAACCCCCACAGGATACAGCCTGCAACTCAGAGAAGAGTTTGCCAGTTTAATGCAAACTTTAATACCTCCAGAATTAGGTGTTGGAGCTTTGCGGACGCTAGCGGCGATCGCCCTCAAAGGCGGCATCGCTCAGCCAGATTTAGTTAACTTGCGAGGTTCAGGAGCTTACCAACAAGTGCAGGAACTTGTAGAAATGGGTTTCGTCCGCAAACGGCGGCCGGCTGAGGGGCGGTCGTATTGGTTACAAGTTACCGAGAAATTTCATCGGTACTTTCAAGTAGACCAACTCCCAAAACAATTGCAAATTGACTTTCAGGCAAATTTGTACCCAAGCAATGACGAGTAGTTTGAAGTAGAATGTAACCAGCCAGAAATTAAGAATCGCCAAATGGTTTTTCACCCTGACTTTGACACATCCAATGCCCAACAAACCGCAGTCAATCCACTGCTGAAGTACCTCCAACACCAATCCCCGGAGGTTCTAGCCCGAGTCGCCAAGTCCGTCAGCCCCGACATCAGAGAAATAATCTCTCATAACGTTCAAGGACTTGTCGGCGTTTTGCCTTCAGAAAATTTTAACGTCGAAATTACCACTGACCGCGAAAACTTAGCAGGTTTGCTAGCTTCAGCGATGATGACAGGCTATTTTTTGAGGCAAATGGAGCAGAGGATGCACCTAGAAGAAAATTTAGCAAGCACCAGCTCGATTCAAACAAACTCGCCCAAAGACAAGTAAAAAGATCAACGGGTTGGGGAAGCCAGAAAGATGAAAGTTGTTCAGAAAAATCCATAATCCTGAATCCTGGAGGCACAGGGAATTAAGAAACCGGGCTGTTAACCGGGTATCCCTCGCCCTACACCGAGGATTTTGGTAAAAAACCCCGGTTGCTGCGTCCAAGACTATAAAGCATCAGATTTATCTTTCATCCTCCACCGTTTGCAAATAAATACCAGTGTCACAAAAGAATGCAACTGTAGGTAAGATCGAAATCCTTATGCAGTAAGTCATTCCCCATTCTTTAATCGAACCTCGAAAATGGTATTACCCACCGGCTGCGCTACCCGATAGGGGAAAAGCACCCGGACGTACTTTAATATTCTGAACTTGACCCAAACGGTTAATTTCCAGTTCGAGTTCTTTGCCCACAACAGTGTTTTCCACCCGTTCTTGCACGTCCCCGGGAGTGTTAACCGCAATTCCGTCAACTTTTTGAATGACATCTCCGGCGCGCAAGTCGGCTTTTTGGGCGGGGGAATTTTCCACGACTCGCGTCACGGCTACGCCTTGATCGAGGGTAATTTTATTATTATCGAGCTGTTTGTTGAGTTCTGCCTTGGTGGCGGCAGTCAAGCTGACCATTTGAATGCCGAGATAGGGATGTTCGGCTCTACCTTTGGCGAATAACTGATCGGAAATTCGTTTGGCGGTTTCGATCGGAATTGCAAATCCCAAGCCCTGAGCGTCGGCGCGGATAGCGGTATTGATGCCAATTACTTCGCCTTGGTCATTGAGCAGGGGGCCGCCTGAATTGCCGGGGTTGATGGCGGCGTCGGTTTGGATGAAGCGGACTCGCTTGTCGGGGATGCCGACTTGAGAACTCGATCGACCCGTAGCGCTGATAATGCCCACAGTCACGGTATTGTCGAGACCTAAAGGATTGCCGATCGCGATCGCCCACTGTCCCGGTACAATATTGTCCGATCGACCCAAAGCCACCTGCGGCAGTTCCTTAGCATTAATCTTAACCACAGCGACATCCGTCAGCGGATCGACTCCCTGCACCTTACCCTCAAACTCGCGGCCGTCTTTGAGCGTCACCTTGACAGTATCCGTCCCGGAGACAACGTGAGCATTAGTAACGATGCGGCCGTCAGAAGTGAGAATAAACCCGGAACCCGTACCTCTCTTGGTTCGTTCTTCCGGCTGCGGCAAATTCTCCCCAAAAAACCGACGAAACAAAGGATTTTTGAATGCTTCGGGGACTTGATTCGCCACCTTGCTCGATGCGTCAATCCGCACTACAGCCGGGCCGACTTTTTCGGCTGCTTCAGCAATAAAATTGGGATTGCTGCGATCGACCGCCCGATTTTCCAGAACTGGAGGAGAGGGATAGGGGGGGATTTGCTGGCGCACTACTGGCAAAACCAATCCGGTTTCCAGATTGTTTGAGCCTTGCAGATAGCGATTCCCCAACCATCCCATACCTCCGCCGATTGACAGCAAAGTCACATAAAGGGTCGTTTGCTTAAAAGATAAACTCATTTAATAACTCCCGCTAGATACCTCATCCCCGCAGACACGTTCGCAATCAAGCATTTTTGTCTTGGCGACGGGAAGGAAGCGGGGCGGGGCGTACCGCTTCCTCAAGAACATAGCTGTTAACAGGCAGGCGCTGATGGGCATCACAGGCAATTTTGCCGGATTTGCCAAGAGCGACTCACTCAAACTAATAATTCTCATCCTAACTTGGCTTAGCCTGGGATTTACAGTCTGGGGGGTGGCTAGAGCTTGTAAATATGAAGCTTCACAGGATTTAAAAATTGTCAACTGTCCCCAATGAATACTTTTTTATATAGATAATGAGGTTTAAACGCTTATTTCCGCTGATTTCTGCACTAATTTGGTCGATCGCACCCGTTGGGAAAACGGCGGCAAATACCGAAATCCCACCTGCAAATCTTCCTTTAGGTACACCTGTAGAAAACCCCGACCCCGCCCGCGATTGCCCCAGTCCGGCTATGTCTCGGTTGCGCCGCCACACTGTGGCCCAGGGCGAAACAATAGAAAGCATCGCGCGGCAGTACAATGTGAGTCCTGCGGCGCTGATCGGGATAAATCCGATGTTGCGGGGCGGTGGAGTATCTGCTGGAAGTGCGATCGTCATTCCTCCGTACAGTGGCATCGAGGTAGAAGTGCCTGCGGGCTGGAATTGGCAAAAACTGGCAGAAGCTTACAAAGTGCCCGCAGATTTGCTCTTTGAGGCGAATGGGTGCAGGCCTTTGGGGAAAACGGTGTTTGTGCCTGCGGTGAACAGGTCGATCGGGCCTTCTATCAATCCCGATGCAACGCCATCGGTGCAAGGATTTCCGCTGCCCGCCCCTGCAGTGGAAGCTTTGCGTTACGGGTGGCAATTGCATCCGGCGCGGCGCGAATTTTTTTTCCACAGCGGCGTAGATTTTTTGGCGTCGGAGGGTACGCAGGTTTTGGCCGCAGGCGAGGGGACAGTCGCCTTTGCCGGGCCGCAGGGGGATTACGGGAATTTAGTGGTGGTGAACCATGAAGCGGGGAAGCAAACGCGCTACGCTCATTTGAAAGATATTGCGGTAAAAGTCGGTCAAAAAGTGCTGTCTGGAGAAGTTTTGGGAACTGTCGGGACCACGGGAAAACGGGACATTCCGCCATCTCATTTGCATTTTGAAGTTCGCTACAATTCGGGTTTGGGTTGGGTTGCTGAAGACCCGCTGCTTTATTTGCAAGCGACTATTAAAAAATAGGATTGTTAGTGTGCTGGGGGGGTGACAAGCCGCCCGAAATCCAGAGGGGGGTAAGGATTGAGCTGTGTTGTGGTAAAAAAAGATAGGCAGCAGAATTATTACACGATTGCCTATTCCAAAAAATATGTTACCAACATTTTACCAGACTCACTTACAAAAACAACTGACGCAAAGCCCGTTTATTTTACTCACAATCTTTTTGAACCTGATAAAATCCGAGAAACAAGTAACGATCGCACTAATCGGGTTTCCATTAATCACTTATTGGTGAACAACTTATTGCCCGATCGCACATTTCTCTCAAATTCGATCGCCCATAAACAAAAAACCCGATCGCACATTTCTCTCAAATTCGATCGCCCTGAAACCGACTGAAAATTTGTCTGCTTTGTGACACAGCCCGCCGGGGGTTGAAACCCCCGTCTCATAGCTAAAGTCGGTTGAAACCGACTGAAAATTCGCATGAAACCGATACACATCAACTAACTCTTCAGTCCTCTTTCAGAGGACTTTCGCTATGAGACAGGGGTTTCAACCCCTGGCGGACTCGGCAACGAACCAACTAGCCCCTGGCGCGGACTAACTAACGGACTAACAAATCAAATTCGATCGCCCATCAACCCAAAAACCCGATCGCCCATCCACAAAAACCGATCGCCCCTTTCCCTAAAAGTCGATCCAAATACTATCTCTGGAAAATAAAAATTGCTCGCTCTTTTTAAGGCAAGTAACCCAAGGTAAATAATATGATATTTTCTAAGTGTACCAGTATCTCTGGATTGACTTCACCAATCTTATTTCGCAATCTTGTTTTATCCAAAACTCGCAGTTGATGGCACAAAGCAACAGAATCTTGAGTCAATCCTCCCTCACCGCCGGGAATCAAAACACAGGAAGGAAGAGATGCACGGCGCAGATTTGTGGTGAGAGGAATACTGATAACAGTAGTTGTGTATCTCGAAATTGTATCGTTTTGAAAAATAATTGTGGGACGCACGCCTGCTTGTTCGGAACCTTGTGTGGGATCGAGGTTGGCAATCCAGATTTCACCTCGTCTGATTGTCATGCCAAATCCTCATGTTTGAGGAGTTCTGAATATTCGCTGATTCCGAGTTCCGCCAGTTGTCGGTCTTCTTCGGCAAATTCGCTGTAGAGTGCAGCTAAGTTAGTTTCGTCGATCGCAGGAATAGTCACTAATCTGGCACGGAATTTCAGGAAGCTAATAAATTCAAATACTTGTTGGAGTTGTTCTCGATCAAACTTTTCTAATTCTTGTTGGATTAACTCTCTCATGACATTCATTTTTGTTGTCAAGTTTTCTGTATTATAGCCCGATCGCCCATAAACCCAAAAACCCGATCGCTCCAATCAACACAAAAACCCGATCGCACATTTCTCTCAAATCCGATCGCCCGATCAACAAAAAACCCGATCGCCCAATAAACCCAAAAACCCGATCGCCCATCCACCAAAAACCCGGCGGTTGAAAACCCGGCGGTTAGAAACCGCCGAGGATTTCAAATTAGATCGCCCGAATCGACCCAAAAATCCAATTATCACCCGCCGCTAACTCCCTCCAATCGCAGGAAATGCACCCGGCCCGATCGATCGCCCGCTACAACTGTCAGTCCATCAGGGGCGATCGCACAGCAAGTAAACGCACCATCGCCGCTGAAACTAGCAACCTCATTGCCACTAAGCAGATCCCAGATTTTCACGGTTTTATCGTCTGAAGCTGAAATTGCGAGTTGGCCGTCAGATGCGATCGCTACTCCCCATACGCAGTCAGTATGACCTGTGAGAATTCTCAGTTCCCTGCCGTTGTTTATGTCCCAGATTTTTAGGGTTCGATCGTTTGAAGCGGAAATCGCTGTATTACTGTCTGGTGCGATCGCTACTCCCAATACCTCGCTAGTATGACCGGTGAGAGTTTTCAGTTCCCTGCCGCTGTTTATGTCCCAGATTTTGAGGGTGTTATCGTCTGAAGCCGAAATCGCTGTCTTGCCGTCGGGTGCGATCGCGACTGCATTTACCGACTCAGTATGACCCGTCATAGTTCTCAATTTCCTTCCATTGTAGATGTCCCAGATTTTGAGGGTGTAATCCCTTGAAGCCGAAATCGCTGTCTTGCTGTCTGGTGCGATTGTGACTGCATTTACCGGCTTAGTATGACCGGTCATAGTTCTCAGTTCCTTGCCACTGTTTGTGTCCCAGATTTTGAGGGTTTTATCCCAGGAACCGGAAATTGCTCGCTTGCCGTCGGGTGCGATCGCGACTGCATATACCAAGTTAGTATGACCGATGAGAGCTTTCAGTTCCCTACCGGTGTCTGTGTCCCAGATTTTGAGGGTTTTATCCCTTGAAGCCGAAATCACTGTCTTGCCGTCGGGTGAGATCGCGACTGCATTTACCTCCCGAATATTACCAGCGATAGTTCTCAATTCCCTGTCGCTGTCAATGTCCCAGATTTTAAGGGTTCGATCGTTTGAAGCGGAAATTGCTCGCTTGCCGTCGGGTGCGATCGCGACTGCTGTTACCGCATAAGTATGACCGGTGAGAGTTCTCAATTCTCTTCCATTGTCGATGTCCCAGATTTTGAGAGTGCGATCCCTTGAAGCGGAAATCACTCGTTTGCCGTCGGGTGCGATCGCAACGGCAAATACTACAACAATATGACCGGTGAGAGTTCTCAATTCCCTGCCACTGTCGATGTCCCAGATTTTCAGGGTTTTATCCCATGAAGCCGAAATTGCTCGTTTCCCATCTGGTGCGATCGCAACTGATAATACCGACCTAAAATGACCGATGATAGTTCTCAATTCTGTGCCACTGTCGATGTCCCAAATTTTCAGGGTTCTATCCCCATCCCAGATTTTCTTATCGCCTGAAGCCGAAATCGCTCGTTTGCCGTCGGGTGCGATCGCGACTGCTGTTACCGCATAAGTATGACCGATGAGAGTTCTGAGTTCAGTGCCACTGTCGATGTCCCAGATTTTCAGGGTTTTATCCTTTGAAGCCGAAATTGCTCGTTTGCCGTCTGGTGCGATCGCTACTCCCCATACCTCGCCAGTATGACCGGTGAGAGTTCTGAGTTCTGTGCCACTATCGATGTCCCAGATTTTCAGGGTTTTATCGTCTGAAGCCGAAATCACTCGTTTGCCGTCTGGTGCGATCGCTACTCCCCATACCTCACCAGTATGACCGATGAGAGTTCTGAGTTCCGTGCCACTGTCGATGTCCCAGATTTTCAGGGTTTTATCCCCTGAAGCCGAAATCACTCGTTTGCCGTCTGGTGCGATCGCGACTGCTTTTACCCCGTCAGTATGACCGGCAAGCGTCTGCAGCGCACCCTCATTTGCCCTTTCCAGATTAGCCTTCAAAGGCCGCAGCCAAGGAGTATTTTTCGACTGCTTTGCTTGTTCTAGCATGGCTTGAATGTCATCAGGAGATGAGATTTTTTCCGTCACTTTTTTGACAGGTTTACGGGGGGAAAATCTAGAAATTAATGGTAAATACTCCCAAAAATACTTAGATTCATCTATAATCATAGTTATTTCATCAGGTAGCAACCTCCCCAACAAATGCCCTGCTAATTGCGTTTTATCCCTCTCCAAAACGTGCGCCGACTTCCGAATTGCCCCTTGAATCAACCGCAAAGTTTCAGTTTGCTCCGGCGATAGCAAAACATCAGAAACTATCGCCAAATCGTAATCCTCAATTAACGCTTGAACCCCCAACGCATCCAACTTCGCCTCAATAAAATCAAAATCCGTCAACAACTGATGCAGCCGTTCCCCTTGAACACTCTGGGCCAAATGCCCCGGCAGAGTTTCCAAAGCATAAAGCCGCTTTTGCGGCGACATTTTCCCCAACCGTTCTTTAAACTTACTCATCGCCGTACAAATCCTTCCACAAATTATCAGAAATCGCCGTTTCGATATCCCGCAGTGACACCCCAGCTTTCTGCACCACATCTTTGCGGTGGAGAAATCTTTGGAAACTCGCGTGATAGATACTGTAATCAGGCGGAGTGTCGCCGCTACGGCGCAGAAACTGTTCCCAATCATCCAGAACTTCCTGCAAATCTAAAGCATCTTCCTCAGCAAAATCCGCCAAAATATCGCAGGAAACCGGCTTGCGAGTTTTGGTCAACAAATAAATCACCTTCAACTTCCGGCGGCGCAATTCTTTATCTCTCACCGCCATTTCCATCCGCGCCCAGTGCTTCTCATAATATCCTTCCAACTCCCTCGGCAAATCTTGCAAATTCACATCGCTGTACTTGCCGCTGTCGATATCATTCAGCACGTAGCGCAGGTACATAAAATTATTCTGGCTTTTTTCCGCCACCGCCGCCACAAACTGTTCTCGCTGCAAATTTTGACGGTTAATCCAACTCTGAATTGACGCGCTGTTGCTAGTGCGTTTGTCAATATAAAGCTTGACATCCGCCAAACTTTCTGCACTGTACTGCATCAAATCAAAAACCTGATGATTTGGCAAAGGCAGCCTTTTCGGCTGCTTCGAGACAATAAAATAAACATTATCCGGCAAAGCATCTGGCAAATAGAGGACATTGCTGCCACGCCCCTGATCGCTCATATCGACTTCATCGAGGGCATCCACAACAAAAACTAACTTTTTTCCGCCCAATTTAGCACTTACTTCCCCCAACAATCGACTGAGAAAATTGCCATCTGTAGTTGCATTTTCTGGCAATTTTGGGTAATCCAGTTTAAAGGCTTGAATTAACTGAGTGCAGGCATTTTCCAGAAATTGCTTTGCCTTTACAGTGCCTTGAGATTGCGAGTTAAAATGGACAACACAGCGGCGCTTCAGCAGCAGCACTAACTTGGCCATAATTGAACTTTTCCCGACTCCCGGATCGGCTTCTAAAACAAAATATCCTTTGGGATTTTTCTGCAAGAATTCGATAATTGCTTCAAAGACAAATTGGCGGCCTGTAAAGTCTTGAGTGCGGTCTTGAATAATCGTTTCGCACTCGTAGGGAAGCGGCAATCGGGGTGCGGAAGTATCAACAAATCGTTCCAGCAAATTCTGAACTTGCCCCAAATCGGATCGGATGCCAATTTCTATGGATTCCAATTTCCCCATCACTTGACAAATCTGCTGCCCAGTTGCCACGGCCTCCAATTTGTCCAGAATTTCCCCATTCTGCAGCCCCAAATCTTTGAGTTCTGCCAAAGCAATTTGGTGGAGATTCAACAGCATCGCCGCAAACTTTTCTCCTCCCTTCGCCGCATCCAGTTTCAGCACTTCGCGGTACGCTTTCGGGAAAGTTGCGTACAGCTTGTCCGCCACAAATTCCACAATTTCCGCATCGAAGGATTTGCCCTCGCTGGCCGCGAATTCGTTGAGGAAAGTTGCCCAATCTGCCGTTGTCAATCCGGTAACTCGATCGAACTCCTCGGCATCCGCAGAAAAAATCTTGGTTAACTGGTCTTCGGAAATGTTTAAACCCCTTGACAAATCGGCTGTATTCGTGTTAATATCCAGCCAGTATTCAGGAGTCTTCTCTGCTAATTGACTGAGTGCTGTTTCTGGATAAGGCAATTTTTTGGTTTCGGCGATCGCAATTAGGCGATCGGACTTCGCAACCTCTCTCAAAATATAGCCGATCGCCTCACCCGCCGCCTTAATCAAATCGTGATTATCGAGAATCCTCGGATTTTTGCTCAACCCTTTCGTCATCCGATTTGCCAGTTCATCAGCGGCCATAGTCTCAGCGAGACTACCAGCAATCGCTGCTAAAATAGAAACTCCCCCAAGTGCGATCGGGCCGCCCATCATACCCGCTGCTGCTTGAGTTGCCGGATTGGCGATCGCGCTTGAAATAAGTTGACCAACAGCCATCACCGCACTGTATCCAATTACCCTAATTTTAGTATTAGCTAAATCAATTAACGGCATAAAATAAACATTCCTCTTTTAAATAGTTGGTAGTAATTATATCTTGCACGCTTGCGTTTAGTCCGTCGGGGGTTTAAACCCCCGCCTCATAGCGAAAGTCGGTTTCAACCGACTGAAAAGTTACTTGATGTCAAAAGGTTTTTAGTCCTCATTGCGAGAACTTGCGCTAGGATACAGGGGTTTTAAACCCTGGCGGTTATTGCAACAAATGCAATAACTCAAATATTGCAACTACAAAACAGCAGCAACACTTGCCATCAACAACCCTTGAAACAATTTCACCCCATCAGTTTCGCCCAACATCGGATCGGATGCCCGTTCTGGATGCGGCATCATTCCTAACACATTGCCCGCCCGATTGCAAATGCCGGCAATATTATTTAACGAACCGTTCGGATTGCCAGCATCGCTAATTTTGCCCGCCTCTGTGCAGTAGCGAAATAGCACTTGATCGTGTTCTTCTAGTTCTGCTAAAGTATCCGCATCAGCATAATAGTTGCCTTCACCGTGGGCGATCGGCAAATCGATGATTTCACCCAAAGTATAAGCCGCAGTCCAAGGAGTATTACCGCGTTCGACTTTCAAAGAAGCGCGATCGCAAATAAAATTCAATCCCGCATTCCGCACCAGCGCCCCCGGCAACAAACCAGCTTCAGTCAACACCTGAAAACCGTTGCAGATGCCGAGTACAAGCTTTCCTTGTTTCGCGTGTTCCGCAGTAGCCCGCATCGCCGGAGAAAAACGGGCGATCGCGCCGCACCGCAAATAATCTCCGTAACTGAAACCGCCGGGAATTACAATGATGTCAATATCCGAAATATCGGTATCTTCGTGCCAAATCATCCGCGTCGGTTGGTGCAGTAACCCTTGAGTTACCCACACCACATCGCGATCGCAATTTGAGCCCGGAAAAACAATAACTCCAAATTTCATAAGCTGAAGGAAGAAGGAAGAAGGAAGTTCGGCAACGGATTATGTAACGGATGTAACGGATGTCAGGAAGAAGGAAGAGGTATCAACTTAAGACTAAAATCTTATGTTTCTCTCCCTTGTATCTAAGTCTCGATCCCCCTAAATCCCCCTTAAGAAGGGGAGTAGGGGTTGACTTTGAGTGTTCCGAGTTCCCGCGTTTTTAACAGAGACTTTGAATGCTCTTGTCCCCCCCTTATTAAGGGGGGTTAGGGGGGATCTCCGGGTTTAAAAACACCCTAGGGACGATCGCATTTATGTCGCCGCTGTCTCCACAGCAACAGGAATTTCAGTCAAATCAAAGCGATAATTTTCAACCACTGGATTCGCCAAAAGTTGGTCGCAAACGCGATCGAGTTGTTCGCGGGCCTGGGACTCACCAGCAGCAGTCAGCGTCAATTCAACGTACTTCCCGATTCGCACACGCTCAACATTGTCGTATCCCATGTGTTGCAAGCCAGACTGTACGGCAGTGCCGGCGGGATCTAAAACAGAAGGGCGGAGGGTAACATAGATTTGGGCAAGATATTTCTGAGTCACGGGAATGTTGCGGTAGGTGATGTGAAAGTTAGCCCCATTGTATTCTACAACCGAGCTGCGCGCCGATCGCCATTTGGTTCGCCCAAGTAAGATAGCCTAGAAACAGGGACAGATTTGACTCCAGCAGATTCGAGAAAAAAATTATGAGAACCAACCACACCCGCAGTCAGGAGCGTATTTTAAACTTGCTCAAAGTCCTGAATCGATCGCTCTCAGCGCAAGATATCTACTTAGAACTGCGTAACAGCGACCAAAGCATGGGCTTAGCAACAGTTTACCGCTCCCTCGACGGTTTAAAGCGAGAGGGGTTCGTTCACGTCAGAACCCTCGCTAGTGGCGAGTCTCTCTACGGTGCCGCCCACCAAGACCAACACCACCTAACTTGTCTGGAATGTGGCGCGTCAATTACGATCGACGAATGCCCTGTCCACCATTTAGAAAGCCAACTGCAACAATCTCATTCTTTCAAGATTTATTATCACACTTTGGAGTTTTTCGGATTGTGCGATCGATGTACTTTGGCTCAAGAATCTTAGAAAAGTTATTAGTCATGAGTGATATCAATTCCGGTTACACTCATCATAAATGTTGACTGTAGAAGGAGGGGTCGAAAAACTGCATGGTTGAGTGTTAACTGTTAACTCGATTTTATGATTCCGATGCAACCGCAAACGATATAGCAATCCTCGGATCATTTGTGAATTTATTACTTTCTCCCCGCGGGTTCGGGGAGAGTTGGGGTGGGGTGCAAAAGTGAGATGCTCCCGGTGTTGTTTGTGTAGCGACAGATTTCAACCTGTTGTTTTATTAACTCGCTCAAGGATGCAAAAACTCTAAATGATCTCCGGGAATCGATCGCAATTTTGCAGCAGATCCTTGCAGTTTCAACCTACCGCGTTCTAACATGATAATCCAATCGGCGCGATCGATCACTCGCGGCCTGTGACTGATGAAAATCGTGGTTTTCCCCTGCCGATACATCAACAATTGTTCTAAAACTTCCGCTTCGCTTGCGGGGTCAAGCCCTGCGGTCGATTCGTCTAAAATCAATACGGGCGGGTTATTGAGAATGGCACGGGCGATCGCCAATCTTTGTCTTTGTCCGCCAGAAATATTCGCTCCAAACTCCCCTAAAACAGTTTGATATTTATCCGGCAATTGGCTGATAAATTCATCCGCCCCCGCAATTTTGCAGACTTTAACAATCTGTTCAAAGCTGATATCTGGACTGCCCAAACGAAAATTTTCGAGAATCGATCTGCTCCAAAAATGTGCTTCTTGAGGAACCAATACTACCTGCTGTCTGAGACTGTCGAGAGACAAATCCTGCAAGTTGTAACCGCCAATTCTAATATTACCAGATTGCAGCGGATACAGACCAGCAATTACTTTAGCTAGCGTACTTTTTCCGCAGCCAGAATAGCCGATCAAAGCAATTGCTTGACCGCCGGGAAACGTAACGGAAAAATTTTCCAGCAAGTCAAGTCGGCCGGGGTAGTGAAAATTAACACTCTTGCAAACAATACCGTCGCGGTTCTGAATTGTTACAAAAGGTTTATTCGTATCGTCTTTAGTTTCGGGTTCAGCATCGATGACTTCCGACAGCCGTTGAGTAGCTGTCTGCACGCGAGTCATCTCATCAGTAAATCCTACTAGCGAGTTCACCCAAGTAGTAACGTTTTGATTCATGCTAATAAACGCTAGCAACTGACCTATACTCAATACCTTGTCAATCACCAAACCGCTACCAAGCCACAGCAGAGTAATGCTGCCAGCAGAGGCAACAAACCCAGAAAATATATTGTTGAGAATGCCAATTTGTGTAGTGCGAAAAGTGAGCTTTGCTAAGCGACCGAAGCGGGTTTGAAATTCTTCCCAAAGTTGCTGACCGCTGCTAGTAGTTTTGATAGTCAGCGCGCCTTTAAACGTTTCTACTAAGACGCCTTGAGTTTCTGCTTCCAGCACAAATAAACTGCGCGTTTTTTGCTGCAAAATGGGCAAAAATACCACTGTAGAGGCAGTCATTAATAGAGCTATAGCTGTAGCTGCTAACGTCAGTTCCTTGCTGTAAAATAACATAAAAACAAAAGAAACTACAGCGATAAAAAATTGACTAGGCAAGCTGATAGCGACTTGAGAAACTAATTTATTGATTTCTTGGATATCTTGTAATCTACTGACAATTTCGCCACTGCGTCTGGTTTCGTAAAAACTCAAAGGTAATCGCAGGAATTTGCGCGCAAATTCCATCACCAATCCCAATTCTAAACGCTGAGAAAACTGAGCAATTAAGTTCGACTGTACCAATCCTAAACTGCTGCTAAAAAGGTTCATAACTATAACTGCGATCGCCACACTCGCCAGGAGTTGTCTGTCGCCCCGCACCAGAATGTCGTCGGTGAGCAGTTGAACGAGAAAAGGCGAAGAAATCGACAGCAAACCCAACACTGCATTCAGCAAAAATGCTTCCATTAAAATCGGGCGATAAATCCCAATCCGGCGCATCCATTTTTGTAAAGAATTGGCGGGGGGTTGACCCTCTGCGGCCGCAAAAAACCGCTCCGCATCCGGTTCTACTAGCAAGCACAGCCAATCTGTCCAAGCTGCTGCTAATTCTGCTTTAGAAACATAGCGCATACCGACAGCGGGATCGCCGATCGCATATTTTTCGCCCTGTTTTCCGTACAAAACAACCCAGTGATAACCACTCCAGTGAATAATTGCCGGTAAAGGTGCTTCGTCAATTTTGTCTAAAATAGCAGCGGCTGCTCGCACGGATCGAGCATTAAAGCCGATCGCCTCAGCACCTTGTTTCAAGCCCAGTAAAGTCGTCCCCTTTTGGCCAGTGCCCGCACATTCTCGCAAGCGACTAATAGTAAAATTCTGTCCGTAAAATTTCGCTATCGAAGCCAAACAAGCCGCCCCGCAATCTTCTTCGCTCTGCTGGATCACAACCTGATATTTCTTAAACCTGTTAACTTGTCCGAATAATGGCATTTTGCCGATCAAAGGGATGTTCTTTAACATTTTGAAAAATGAATAATGGGTAGAGCATAATGAACATTACTCATCACCAACTAGCCAATCAGCAAAAAGCACCCATAAAGTTATGGGTGCTTTTTTGCTCCACAGTTATAGAGCTCAATTGAGAGCAGTAAACTTTAGTAGTAGGCGTAGCGGACTACTCTTTTGAAGGAACCGTCGCAATTCCGGCGGTATACAACCCAACTGCGCCGACGGCGGTGACAGCGATCGTAATAGTGACCGCCATTGACGCTAGCTGATTCTTCAGGGGTGAGTTCAGCAAACAGTGCGTTGTCCTTTGTTTCTTGCATGATGATTTGACTCCATTTAACTTGATAAGATTGAACGAGAAATAGAAATTTTATAAAATTTATATAGTCTCGTGTAATTACTAACTCATAGTTCTTCAAGTGCTGTGCGATTTCCGGAATATTACTGAGAAGTTTTCACAATTTATCCGATCGCACTACCTGACTCATTTATCTAAACCACTAGGGTTTTGTAAGGGCGATCGCGCATTGGATCGTACAGATAAAGCTGGCTCGGCTGCGGTATGAAAAATAGCAGATTGACGCCATTGATGCTACTGTTAGCGCTGTTACTGTTGGTGTTAGCGCCGTTGAGACCGCTGGTAATGCTGCCGCCGCTAACAGTCGCAGATTCTCGATCGGTTAGTTCAGTGAACAGTGAATCTTGTAAATTTTCTGGCATGAGTAACTCCTATAAATACCTATCTACTTACTTACTTACGTGCATATACAATGAAAACCCGGTAACAGCGCCAAAACTGATGCCTGAAACACCGTATTTTGATGCTGATTGCCCGCTTGACTTACCAGTTTTGACGTTTGAGGAAGTTTGCGGGTACGAAGGGCAAAGCTGTACGGATTCTTACCTTGACCCTATGAATTTTGATTTAGACTTCTAAACCTATGCTTGGTATCCGGAAAGCTGAAAATAAATGTGACAAAAGAATTAGGCGATCGATCTCACCCTCTTCCAACTCATACCATTTGAGATTTGAGATTTGAGATTTTAGAACTAATATCAAAACGATTCCCCTCACCCCCAATAGCCGCCATGCCTCGCACTACCGAACCCACACCCGCAGAAACCTTTGATAACGACCAGTTTTTGCCCCCTGTCAGCCGCTGGACAAGTTTGGGGGGAATTTTGATGGTGGCCACCTTTGGCGGGGCGATCGCCCTTGCAAGCGTCACCAAATACAGCGCCACAGTCAAAGCAGAGGCGATCGTCCGTCCCGCCGGAGAAGTGCGCGTCGTGGAAGCGGCCACCGAAGGAACCGTCGAAAGCATTGCTGTCAGCGAAAATCAGACAGTGAAAGCCGGAGATGCGATCGCAGTTGTAGACGGTTCGCGTTTGGGCGATCGAAACAAGCAATTCCAAGACATTATTAATCAGTCTCAAGCAGCAGCACAGCAAATCAACCAGCAACTGCGCGACTTAGAAAATCAAATTTTGGCCAGCGCCAAACTTAAAAGCATCGAAAGTGGAAGTTCCGCCGAACAGGAATTAGTCGAATCCGCTTTAGTCAAAATCGCCGCATCGCTGCCGGATGTTGCCGAGAAACTGGGTAGAAGTCGGCGGGTTTTGCTCGTCAAGCGATCGACCATCCAACAACAATTGACTCAAGCTAAAAAACAGCTAAATCAAGTTGAGTCACAACTCAAAAATAGCGTGATCCGCGCCCCCGCTGATGGTACAATTCTCAAATTGGAAGTACAAAATACCGGTCAAACTGTGCAAGCCGGAAGCGCGATCGCCCAAATCGTCCCCAGCGACGTACCCCTGGTAGTCAAAGCCAAAGTCACATCCCAAGACATCGCTCGCATCCAAATCGGCCAACCCGTACAGATCCGGATTTCGGCTTTGCCTTTCCCCGACTACGGGACATTGAAAGGAACTGTCAGCGAAATCGCCCCAGATGCGATCGCCCCTCAAAATCCCGCCAATAACTCAGGTGGATCTTATTACGAAGTTTCGATTAAGCCCCAACAAACTTATTTAACCAGAATCACATCTTCTAGCGGTAACTTCTTCGGAGGTTCCCAAACAAATGAGCCGCGTCAATATGCGATTCAATCTGGAATGGAAGGAAGGGCTGATATTATTACCGGTCAAGAAACAGTGTTAACATTTGTGTTGCGGAAAGCAAGATTAATGACAGATATGTAATTAGTAATTAGTTATTTTGAGACTGCGGTTGAAACCGTACACTCTTCAACCCGCGCACCATCCGGGTTTTGTTGGTGTAGACGCGGTTTCAACCGCCGAGTCTAATTACGTCTATAATCAATAGATAGATTAACTGGTTAATAGTATCAATGGAAAGCACCAAAACAGGTCGCATTCCAGCTTGTTCTTTTCCATGAACTGGGTTAAGATTGACAAAATAAATTTTCCCTCGCTGAATGCTCATAGTGCTTCTAAACCATCCATTTCTGCCACAATAAACTCTTGATCGATCGCAGCAATCTCAATTTGAATATCTGGATCGTTGGCCATCTCGGCTATCTCTGCTTCCAGGTATTTAGCATTAGCGAGTTTATTAGCTATGTAAGTTTTCTCCCGCACTCGGCAAGCGATCCGTTCCAGCAGCCAAAGTTGTTCTTCTATCGACAGGGAACTAATAGAACGTTCAATTTCTACTAAAGTTTGTGAAATCATTTTAGTTTCCTCTTGTTTTTGGCCCATCGCAAATCATCGAGATTTGTTTGAATGAGACCGGGCCCATTCCGAATAGATTCATTATTGCGATCGCTTACTTATCTTGTCTCTATATTATACGACATAGTTGCGTAGCAGCTTGCGACACAGACTCCAACGACTCCAGACGATTCAGCAAGTCGGGTTTTCCCCTTGTTTTTCCCCGACAAAGAATGTAAAATTCTAAAAACATGGGTTGTAAGCAATGAACGAAGCACGCCGCGAAGCTTATCTCAATCTGATTGATTCTCTCCTCACTTGTCCCAGCGAAGAACAAATCCCCATCCTGCGAGCTCACCTAGAATTAATAGATGATAATTTTGCCCAGTTTTTGCGAGAGTGGGCAATACAAACTCTGGCAACCTTAGATGCAGAACCAGCTTACAATGTTGCGAATATTTTACACGGCTTGGCTAAGAGCTTTTATAACCTGCGACAAGGCAGTCGGACAAATAGTTTAGAGGCAGCGATTGCTTGTCTGGAGAGTGGATTAACTATTGTTAGTAGCGAAGCTTACTCAGAAAAGTGGGCGAGATTTCAAAATAGTCTAGGCGTTGCCTACTTATGCAGAATCAGAGGAGAAAAAGCAGAGAATCTGGAACGGGCGATCGCTGCTTTTCTGGCGTCATTAGAAATTTACACCCGCGAGGCATTTCCTTTTGAATGGGCAAGGAGTCAAAATAATTTGGGGGCTGCCTACTTATGCAGAATCAGAGGGGAAAAAGCTGAGAATCAGGAACGGGCGATCGCTGCTTTTCTGGCATCATTAGAAATTCGCACCCGCGAAGCATTTCCTGAAGATTGCGCAAAGAGTCAAAAAAATTTGGGAGAAGCTTACCTCAAGAGAATCAGGGGAGAAAAAGCAGAGAATTTGGAACGGGCGATCGCTGCTTTTCTGGCATCATTAGAAATTTACACCCGCGAAGCATTTCCTGAAAATTGGGCAAGCAGTCAAAATAGTCTAGGCGCTGCCTACTTATACAGAATTAGAGGGGAAAAAGCTGAGAATCAGGAACGGGCGATCGCTGCTTTTCTAGCATCATTAGAAATTTACACCCGCGAGGCATTTCCCGAAAATTGGGCAAGAAGTCAAAATAATTTGGGTGTAGCTTACAGCAACAGAATCAGGGGAGAAAAAGCTGATAATCTAGAACAGGCGATCGCTGCTTGTCTGGCATCATTAGAAATTTACACCCGCGAAGCATTTCCTGAAGATTGGGCAAGTAGTCAAAATAATTTGGGAGTAGCTTACCGCAACAGAATCAGAGGGGAAAAAGCTGAGAATCAGGAACGGGACATCGCAGCTTGTCTGGCATCATTAGAAATTTACACCCGTGAGGCATTTCCCTTTGAATGGGCAAGGAGTCAAAAAAATTTGGGAGAAGCTTACCGCAACAGAATCAGGGGAGAAAAAGCAGAGAATTTGGAACGGGCGATCGCTGCTTCTCTAGCATCATTAGAAATTTACACCCGCGAAGCATTTCCTGAAGATTGGGCAAGTAGTCAAAATAATTTGGGCATTGCCTACGGCGACAGAATCAGAGGGGGAAAAGCTGAGAATCAGGAACGGGAGATCGCAGCTTGTCTGGCATCATTAGAAATTTACACCCGCGAGGCATTTCCCTTTGAATGGGCAAGGAGTCAACATAATTTGGGTCTTGCCTACTTCTACAGAATCAGAGGGGAAAAAGCAGAGAATCTGGAACGGGCGATCGCTGCTTATCAAGTATCATTAGAAATTAGCACCCGCGAGGCATTTCCTATCGAGTATACTGAAACCTCATTTAATCTCGGATTTGCTTACCAGAATAATTCCCAACTCCCAGAAGCTTACAATACCTTTAACTCTGCCATTGAAACAGTCGAATCAATGCGGAGGGAAATCATTATCGGCGGCGAAGCCGACAAACAGAAATTAGCTGAAAAATGGGATAAACTTTATCAGGAAATGGTAGAAGTTTGCCTCGAAATGGGAAACAATATTGCTGCCCTAGAATACGTCGAACGCAGCAAAACCCGCAACCTAGTAGAATTATTTCACAAATTCCGCAGCAGCCCGGAAAAATTACAGCGGATTAGTTTCGATAACATCCGCAATCTCTTAACTGAAAATGAGGCAATTTTGGAATGGTACATTAGCTACAACAACTTTAAAGTTTTCATTATCGCCCGCGACTCCACCCAACCCAATATCTGGCAATCTTCTTATAAAGACTTGAAAGCATTAGAAGAATTTAAGCAGGAATATATCGACAGCTACACCGAGGAAAGCGACGATTGGACAAACCAGCTAGAAACCCGCCTGGAAAAATTAGCCCAAATCCTCCACATCGACGAAATAATTGCCCGCCTCCCCGAAAACTGCCAAAAATTAATCTTAGTTCCCTTCCGATACTTGCACCTATTCCCCCTACACGCCCTCACCAGCAGCCGACAAAAAGCCGACAAAACCGTAGAAACTGGATGTCTTCTCGAACTTTTCCCAGGCGGCGTGAGATACACACCCAGTTGCCAACTTTTGCAATTATCCCAGCGGGTAAATCTGACGGCGGAAGACACATTACCCAGCAAATTTTTTGCCATCCAAAACCCCACAGAAGATTTAGACTTCACCGACATCGAAGTCGAAGCCATTGCCAAATCCTTCAATCCCGCCGAAATATTGAGCCGGCAAAACGCCAGCAAAACAGTATTGCTGCAACAAATTGCCAGCTTGCAAAATGCCGATATCGCCCACTTTTCCTGTCACGGCTTTTTCGACTTTCTCAATCCCCAAAAATCATCCTTAATCTTAGCTGGTGCAAAAGTAACCCCCCTTAATCCCCCCTTGCTAAGGGGGGAGACAAGAGAGGATTTCCCCTTGCTAAGTGAGGAAACTGGAGGTAAAGAAACTCCCCCCCTTAGCAAGGGGGGGCTGGGGGGGGTTCCCTCCGACGAAAAGCGTTATATCCGTTCCCGCCGGGGCGAAAATTTCGATATCGCAGAATGTTTGACACTGGAAGAAATCTTTGATTTGCAGTTAATCAAGTGCAGTTTAGTAGTTCTTTCCGCCTGCGAAACCGGGTTGACAGATATCAAGAATACCACAGATGAGTATATCGGATTGCCCAGCGGTTTTTTATATGCCGGGGCGACAAGTGTACTCAGCACTTTGTGGGCTGTAAATGACGTATCTACGGCGATTTTAACAATCAAATTTTACGAGCTTTTGCGTGGGGAAAATCGCCCGCCTGTGGCGATTGCTTTGCGGGAATCTCAGTTATGGCTGCGGAGTGTGACTGTTAAAGATTTGCTAGAATGGGTGGAAGCGTCGCAGTTGTTGAGTCGCGAACACAAACAGAAAATTCAAGGCAAATACAGGCGCGGTTACAAACCGGATTATCAACCTTATGAGTCTCCCGTACACTGGGCCGCTTTCTGTGCTGTTGGGCAATAAGCGTTGGTATCAGAAACCGGGTTTCTGCGGAGATTGTTTTTTCCACTTGAGATTTCTCAGAGAAACCCGGTTTCTTTGACCTTAGTTCTAAATCATTTCAACGATAAATTCATTATAATCACAGGAGAAATTTGCAATGACAGACGAACAATTTATTTCCGGTTTCCTAGCAGTCTTTGAAACCAACCCCGAAGTATTTGAACAAGCCGGGGCGGTTGACGATTTAGCAAATCTCAGCAATACGATATCCCAGATGGCGGATAAATCGAATAACGAAGTAGCTGATGCCATTGGCGATTGGTGTGCAAACTATCCTAAAATAACAGATGAAATCAACAATTTTATTAGAAAACCAGAACCGCAACCCACCAAAAAAGAAGCACAAGAACCAAGGCTATTAAACCGCTATCCAGAGTTGCCAGAAAATCTCAAAAAACGCCGCCCCAATTCATAGCCCCTGCGCCAATAATATGACAGACAAAATTTCTGCCCCCAATGTCTATTTATACGCTTTCCAACTGCACAATGACAGTCATGGCCGCAATAATCCTCTGTGGAAACACTGCGATAATATCCTCGCCAACTTCACCAATGAAAAGCTAACACCTAATCTAGTTTTCCCGCCAAATTCTCACAGCTACCGCGATGATTTGCTGCCAAATGTCGCACTAACATTTAACAGCAATCCACCCATAGAAGGTTTTGCCCAACCGCTACAAATTCACGACAGCTATGCTTTATGGTTAAATATAGGTTGCCCGGAAGACGGCACAGCCGATAATGTAGATGTCGATCTAATCCAGAAATTTAACCCAAATCAAGCCTTACTTATCGATGGCGATGACAACTTTTTGGGTCAAACTCTCCTAATTACTGCATGGCTTACGGAACCCCCACCAGAGAAATTAGATTCCCTCAAACCCCTCGCCGATAAATGTCGCGATAGTTTATTCCAAGGCGACTCGCCACCTGTATTTTACCGATCGGGTAAACTGTTCGGTAGTCCGATTTTTGAATACGGTTCAATTAGCGATATTGCGAATTACCGCCACTTACTTGTCTGGCTGCTTTCCGACAAACAAACCGACGAAAATTTTAACAAGTGCCAAGAAGAAATTATCGACCTACTATTTCACCGCAACAAAATTATCAAAGCTTTTCAAGACAGCCGCCAGATTTACCGCGAACTCGATCGCGAATACCGGATTATTGAGAAAAATATGGAGATATTGCAGCAGCAATTTTCTAGAGGAACTGTATTAACTTCTGTCCAATTGCAGGAATTTCAGGAACAGCTAAAGCAACTCTTCAGCAAAGCTGTAACTTATACTAGCCTGCTGCGGAAACTCGAAGATTATGACAATACAATTGCCCTAAATCTTAACAATTATACTGACATTTTGTCTAAAATTTGTGATATACTAGGAATCGATAAGGAAGAACTATCAATATTAAATAACTTCAGTATAAAAACGGCTCCTTATATGCGATCGCAAATAGCCGGAGACTTAGGATATTTCCGCCACGGGACAAACTTAATCGATCAGGCGATCGCCTCAATTCGCGGCATAGTAGAAATAGAACAAGCCAGGAGCGATCGCACCAACCAACTCGCACTCCGCAACAGCGAAGACAAAGAGAAATATCGGGACGATCGCCTAGAAAGCACAGTACAGGCGATCGGCGTAGGTTTAGCAGCCGGTGGTATCGCCGCATCCAGCGGTACAGACAAACTCTTCGAGACAGTCCAAAACCATCAAATCCCAATTTTAATGCAATGGCATCCCTTTGTATTTTCCTTTGCCTTGAGTTTTGCGATCGCCCTTTTTGCAGCCGGCATCACTTGGTGGCGCACTAAACCAAAAAACAATTGACAGTTGACAGTTGACAGGGATGTTTTTCAGAGTGAAATTTAGACCCATTTATAAAAATAACCCGCCTTAAATACCCTGTTTATTCTTTAGTCCGCGCAGGCGGACTTCGTTTGTGTAGACGCGGTTTCAACCGCCGAGTGATATTCCACCAGTTTTTTATAAATTTCAACAAACAGCATCTGAGATCCAAATAACGTGTCAAAATAGAAATGTGAAATCAATTCTATTCTTTCCTCATGGGTAAACAGCGCGTTCTTTCAGGAGTTCAGCCAACAGGCAATCTTCACCTAGGCAATTATCTCGGTGCCATTCGCAACTGGGTAGAAAATCAAAGCCAGTACGAAAACTACTTTTGCGTAGTCGATTTGCACGCCATCACCGCACCGCACAATCCAGCAACCCTAGCCTCCGACACTTACGCCATCGCCGCCCTTTATTTAGCTTGCGGCATCGATTTAGAACATTCTACTATTTTCGTGCAATCCCACGTCTCGGCGCACACAGAACTAGCATGGCTGCTAAACTGCATTACGCCGATCAACTGGCTCGAAGATATGATTCAGTTTAAAGAAAAAGCAGTTAAACAAGGTGAAAATGTCAACGCCGGTTTGCTAAATTATCCCGTGTTAATGGCAGCAGATATTTTGCTTTACGATGCCGATAAAGTGCCAGTGGGAGAAGACCAAAAACAGCATTTGGAACTCACCCGCGATATTGTCATCAGATTAAATCACCAATTCGGCACACCAGAAAAGCCAGTATTGAAACTTCCCGAACCGTTAATTCGGACTGACGGTGCGAGGGTAATGAGTTTGACAGATGGCACGCGCAAAATGTCGAAATCTGACCCTTCCGAACAAAGTCGAATTAATTTATTGGATTCCCCAGATACGATCGCAAAAAAAATCAAGCGCTGCAAAACAGATGCCGTGAGGGGTTTGACTTTTGACGACCCCGATCGCCCCGAAGCTAGAAATTTGCTGACACTTTATCTCCTGCTTTCCGGCAAATCTAAGGAAGAAGTAGCAACGGAGTGTGAAAACATGGGTTGGGGAGATTTTAAACCCTTGCTGACAGAGACGACAATTAATGCCCTCAAACCAATTCAGGATAAATACAAGGAAATAATGGACGATTCGGGATATTTAGAGTCTGTACTACGTCACGGAAGAGAACAAGCAGAAGCTATTGCCAACCAAACTCTGACTAAGGTGAAAACCGCTTTCGGTTATTCTCTACCTAATTAGTCAGCAGTCAGTAGTCAGTAGTCAGTAGTCATTTTAGCCTGAGCGAAGTCGAAGGCTAGTCATTAGTCATTAGTCATTAGTAGTAACTGCCAACTGCCAACTGTAAACTGCCAACTGTCAACTGTCAACTGTCAACTGTCAACCGTCAACTGTCAACCGTCAACTGTCAACTGTCAACTAACTATGAACCGTTTTCGCACAGCCTGCACCACCCCCGGAGAATTTATAATTACCGCCGAAGTTGCTCCGCCAAAAGGGGGCGACATCACCCACACAATTCAAATGGCAGAACTTCTAAAAAACAGAGTTCACGCCATTAATATCACTGACGGCAGCCGCGCAGTGCTGCGAATGTGCCCGCTAGCAGTTTCCGCGATTCTATTGCAGCACGGAATTGAGCCAATTTGTCAAGTTGCTTGTCGCGATCGCAATCAAATAGGCCTGCAAGCCGATCTCATGGGAGCCCACGCTTTAGGCATCCATAATATCTTGGCACTCACCGGCGATCCAGTCAAAGCCGGCGACCATCCAAAAGCCAAAAGTGTATTCGATTTAGAATCAGTGCGGCTGCTGCAAGTCATTCAAAAAATGAACGGCGGCAAAGACTGGAACGACAAAGCTTTAACAGACGGAATTACCGATTTATTTGTCGGTGCCGCTGTCGATCCGCAATCCCCCAGTTGGTCAGGTTTGCAAAGTCGATTCGAGAAAAAAGTAGAAGCAGGAGCACAGTTTTTTCAGAGCCAATTAATTACAGATTTTGAAGTTTTTGATAAGTTTATGCACCACATTGCTGCTGGCTGCAACAAACCAATTTTAGCAGGAATCTTTCTGTTTAAATCAGCTAAAAATGCTGAATTTATTAAAAAATACGTACCGGGAGTTCACATACCGCAAGAGACGATCGACCGTTTGGCAAAATCCCCAGCACCTTTGCAGGAAGGCATAAAAATTGCAGCAGAACAAGTCAAGCTAGCGCGGGATTTGTGTCAAGGAGTTCACATGATGGCAATCAAGCGAGAAGATTTGATTCCTCAAATTTTGGATTTGGCGGGAATCGAGCCGCTGAGCTAAAATTAAGTTGTTGCTAACATATTGAAATAAACAGGACAGTCATGGTTCAAACTATAGACAATCCCACAGTTTCTCCCACAGCCGAGCAGCATTTCACTTGGCGCGGTTTGAATTGGCAGCAGTTTAAAGCAATTCAATCCAGCTTTGAAAATGTGCCAGGAGTGCGGTTATTTTATTGTGATGGAGTTTTAGAAATTGTGGGTACTGGAAGATTACACGAAGAGATTCGGTGTCTGCTTGGCTTGCTAATGGGACAGTATTTTATACAAAGAAGAATTGTATTTTTCCCCAGCGGTGCTTACAGCCAGATTGTTGAAGGTCAAGTCGAGTATCAGGCAGATTTGTCTTATTGTATCGGGAATAAAAAAGATGTTCCCGATCTGTGTATTGAGGTAGTTGTTACTAGCGGTAGTCCGATTAAACTTCAGAAGTATCGGCTGATGGGTGTAGCGGAAGTCTGGTTTTGGGAAGACGGCATGGTAAATCTTTACCATTTGCGAGAACAGGGTTATGAGCAAATTACAAACAGCGAATTGCTGCCTGATTTAGACTTGTCTTTGCTCAAACGCTGCATTTTATTTGCTTCGCCTTTGGATGCACTGGAAGAGTTTTCTAGAGGAATGACCGATCGCCAAACTTGACAAATTTTGGATTTGGCGGGAATCGAGCCGCTGAGCTAAAATTAAGTTGTTGCTAACATTTTAAATCCACAGGACAGTCATGGTTCAAACTATAGACAATCCCACAGTTTCTCCCGCAGCCGAGCAGCATTTCACTTGCCGCGGCTTAACATGGCATCAATTCAAGGCAATTCAAGCTAGTTTTGAGAATGTGCCTGGGGTGCGGTTATTTTATTGTCAAGGAGTGTTAGAAATTGTGGGCATTAGTAAACCTCATGAAGCGTTTCAATCGATAATTGGCGTATTGCTTGCGATCTACTTTGAAGTTAGGGAAATTGAGTTTTTCCCCAGCGGTGCTTACAGCCAGATTGTTGAAGATCAAGTTGAGTATCAGTCAGATTTGTCTTATTGTTTTGGGACAGATAAGGATGTTCCTGACTTGTGTATTGAGGTGGTGATTACTAGCGGCAGTCCGATTAAACTTCAGAAATATCGGCTGATGGGTGTGCAGGAAGTTTGGTTTTGGGAAGACGGAACTCTGCAACTTTACCGCTTGCCAGAACAGGGTTATGAGCGAATTGCTAGCAGCGAATTGCTGCCTGAGTTAGATTTATCTTTGTTGAAGCGCTGCATTTTGTTTGCTTCGCCCTTGGAAGCACTAAAAGAGTTTCGTAAAGGCATTAGTAGCAATGACTAATTTAGATTTACTCGATCGCGATAATATCAAAATAGTAGAGTCGCAAATTTCTGAAGTTACAGTTTATACCGATCGCGCCCTGATCACCCGCCGCGGCACAGTAGCCCTGACGGGAAACGAGCGCGAATTGGCGATCGCCTCTCTCCCCACAACCCTCGACACAGAGTCAGTCAGGGCTACGGGTGCGGGTACAGTTGCCGTGCGATTGCTGGGAGTGCGAACCGAAACAGTGTTTAGCAGCGAACCTACGGGCGATCGCACTGCCGAATTAACCCAACAAATCCAAGAATTAGAAACCCAAAAACGCGCCATTGACGTTCAAATCGCCTCCCGAAAAATTCAACTCAAATTTGTCGAAAATTTGAGCGAAAAAAGTGTCGCTTCCATCGCCAGCAGCATCGCCAAGCAGCAGATTGGTTTGAATGAAACCGGGGAATTGCTAAATTTTTTAGGCAGCAATTATAAAAAGTACGTAAGTGCGATCGCCCAACACGAAAGACAGCAGCAGGAATTAGACAAGCAAATAGAAGCTTTACGGCAGCAGTTGGGGCAAGTAAAAACTCCCCATTCCGAGCAAAGCTTTAACATCATAGTTGCCATAGAACCCAGCGGCAGCGGCAATTTTGAACTAGAAGTTTCCTATGTAGTCATGCGAGCCCGTTGGACTCCCCTTTACGACTTGCGAGTCAACACTACCAACAACCAAATTAATCTCAATTACCTAGCCGAAGTCAATCAAAATACAGGCGAAGATTGGACGGGAGTAGCGCTGACTTTATCTACAGCAAAACCGGGAATGGGAACTTTGCCCCCAAAACTCAAACCCTGGTTTATCGATACTTTACACTCTACAGTCAAATTCCGAAATACCGAGTCAATAGCGCGCTCTAGTCAAACTTTATCAGATTCTTATGGAGATGCAGGCGTATTTGAAGGGGAGATGCGCTTTGGCTCTGCAGGCACTACAATCGACACAGCATCCCAACCCAGAGAAGCTGAAACAGCCACAGCCAAAGTATCCAGAGAAGGAGGCACTGTCTCATTTCAAGTAGGGGGAAATACCAATATTCCCAGCGACGGTACACCGCACAAAGTGATGGTTTTCAGAGAAAATTATCCGTTTAAACCTGAATATATAGCCGTTCCGCGATTAGTCAGTTTTGCCTATTTGCAAGCAGTTGTTGTGAATCCGCTGACAGGCGCAACTCTGCTTCCCGGTAAAGCAAATATCTTTCGCGACAACACTTTTGTGGGTACTGTGCAGTTAGAAAATGTTTCCCCAGGGCAAGAATATAAACTGAATTTAGGAATAGACGAAGGATTAAAAATAGAGCGGGAATTAGTGGAAAGACAAGTAGATAAAAAACTGATCGGCCAGCAGCGGCGCATGAGTTACGCTTATCGCTTAAATGTGACAAACTTGCATCAGGTGCAGGTACACCTGACACTAAAAGAGCAATTGCCAGTCAGCCGCAATGAACAAATTAAAGTGCGATCGACTCTCACTAATCCGAAGATAGTAGCAGGTGAAATGGGACTGCTGGAATGGATAATGTCTCTGCCGCCGCAAGCCAAGCAAGAGTTATATTACCAGTTTGTTGTCGAACATCCTCCCGACTTAACAGTCATTGGTTTAGATATTTAATTAGGATTTACACTCTTAATCTGTAGCCCTAGCTACAGCTTATTTCTCTTTCAGCAAACCCTATTTCCATCCTGTGAGAAAGGCAGGATCTCCACCATCTACGGAAGCGTCAGGGGACGGAAAATATCAAACTTTCATTATCAAAAATTTGAGGATGTGACCATGAAAAGAACAAACCAGGATTAATTACAACTGGCGAAAAATCCTGTCTAACGGTATAATTCCCCCTTCCTCGAAAAACACCCCGATTTTTCAACAATTTGTACTCCAGCGATCGCGCCCCTGTTGTTTGGCATCGTACAAAGCTTTGTCTGCATAGGCTACCAGTGTATCTGGTTGAACTTCCAGCCTTGGTATGAGTGAGGAAATACCCAAACTGACTGTGACGATCTCCTTCACGTCAGACTCTGCATGGGGAATCGCCAGATTGTGAATTTCTTGCTGAATGTTTTGTGCCACCTTAATCCCTCCTTCTAAATCCGTATTAGGGAGGAGTGTCACAAATTCTTCGCCACCGTAACGCGCTGCTAAATCGGTGGGACGACGGACTACTTTTTGTAAGGTTTGCCCTATTCTAATTAAGCAATCATCGCCAGCCAGATGACCGTAGTAGTCGTTGTAGGATTTGAATTTATCAACGTCCAATAAAATTAGAGAAAGTGGCTGATTTTCTCGCGCTAGGCGTTGCCATTCACTTTGAAGGCGATTGTTGAAACAGCGGCGGTTAGCCACCTGAGTCAAACCATCTAGATTGGCCAGTTCTTCTAATTTTTGATTGGCATCTTGCAGAGCCAATTCAATTTGTTTGCGGGCGGTAATATTACGGATAGTAACGGAAAAACCATCTCCTAGCTTGACTGCTACGAAGTGAAACCAGCAATATTTTCCTGATTCATAGTAAAAATCCTGTTCTAAAGATTCCCCCGTCTCGACAATATTAACGAAGCGATCAAATAATTCTAGATCAATATTACTAAAAAACTTTTTGAGTACCAATTTGCCAATCATCTCTTCACGACTGCATTTAAAAGCTCTAGCAATCACGGGGTTGACGACTAAACACTCAAAATCCTCTATCTCCCCTGTTTCGGTATTACGAACAGCCTGCATTGCCGCAATACCATCAAGGGAACTATTCAAAACACTAGCCAGTAAAGCCCTCGATTGATAAAGTACCTCTTCTGTTTCCCGGCGCTTAATATTTTCTTTTTCCAGAAGCTGTTGCTGGCGTTGAATGGTTAACTGATTTTCCAGACGCGCGACGACTTCTTCGATTTGAAATGGTTTGGTAATGTAGTCTATAGCCCCTGAATCAAAGGCGGTTACTTTGTCGAAGACATCATCTAAAGCACTAATAAAAATTACTGGAATGTGGCTAAAATCTGCATCAGCTTTGAGAGTTCTACAGACTTGATAACCATCCATTTCGGGCATCTTAACATCTAAAAGTATTACATCTGGTCGCTTTACATTCACGGTTTTTAGTGCCATCCGCCCGCTGGTGACGCTGCGAACAGTGTAGCCGAGTTTGAGGAGTGCATTGCTTAGTAATTGTAGATTTTCTAGAAGATCGTCTACAATTAGAATATTACCTTTATTTTCGATGCCAGAATTAAGATTCATTGCTTATCAGAGGTTCTACTAAATCAAGAATATGCTCAAATTTAAATTGAATTGCAATTTTGGTCAGGGATTTTATCAAACGAGTTTCTGTTTGGGGAATTTCTCCTACTACTTGTAACACGAGGTTGGTATTTGCCTCAAGTGCCGCTGCGTATAGTTGACTAATCCATTCTTGGGGCATACAGGTTAAATCTTCCGATGTCAATGGGCTTTTTTCTGTATCATCCAAGACTGGAGATATTTTTTTTGCATAGATATATTTGACACCCAAATGCTTAGTTAGTGCATCAAAAATACTTTGTTCAACAAAGGGTTTGCGGAGGAAGTCATCACAACCGGCTGAAAGCACGATCGCCCTTTCTTCTTCCAAAACACTCGCTGTTAACGCGATTATAGCCGTAGCATTGCCTTTGGTGGTAGATTTGATGTATTTTGTCGCTTCGTAGCCATCCATCACTGGCATCCTCATGTCCATCCAGATGAGGTGAGGTTCCCATTCATCCCAAATTGCGATCGCCTCTTGTCCGTTACTAGCTTCTTTCACCTCAAATCCCAAGGGACTGAGCAACTTAATTAGTAATTGTCGATTAATATATTTATCATCGACTGTGAGAATTTTGTAGCTAGGTTGACCGGGAGCAAGTGCTAGCACTCTGGGATATTCTCCTGTAATCTTGCTCTGGGTTTTCTGCCCCAATTTTACCTGAATATAGAATGAGAAAGTTGTACCTTTTCCTAATTCACTTTTTGCCGAAATATCTCCCCCCATCAATTGCACAAATTTTTGGCTGATTGCTAAACCTAAACCCGTTCCTTCCTGCATTTCTTTTCCGGCTTGGGCTTGACTAAAAGCATCAAATAGTTTGGGCAGTTCTGCTGCTGCAATACCTACCCCAGTATCGCGCACCCGAAAATGAATCTGAAAAACATCTGTGGTTTCTTGTTCTGCCTGAAAAACATTCAGAGTAACGTTCCCCTCTGAGGTGAATTTGATTGCATTACTGAGTAAATTAATTAAAACCTGACGCAGTTTTAGTTCATCGGTACAGATATAGCGGGCGACATTTTCGGTGCGCTGAAAACTCATCTTCAATCCAGCATTAGTTGCGCGCAAATGCAGCATATCTTCTAAATCATTTAGCAATATATGTAGGTCAAAGTCTGTAAGATTAAGGGTGGTTTTACCTGCTTCGATTTTTGATAAATCGAGTACATTATTAATTAGCGTTAATAAATAATCACCACTGCGATAGATAATTCCGGCATTCTCGTATTGTTCAGGGGGCATATTTGTGGCGCGTACCATCAATTGCGAAAAGCCGAGAATAGCATTGAGGGGCGATCGCAATTCATGGCTCATATTGGCAATAAATGTACTTTTGGCCTGATTTGCTACTTCGGCTTTTTCTTTGGCAATGACTAACTCTGCTGTTCGTTCCTCTACACGATTTTCTAAGGTTTCAAAAGATGTTTGTAACTGTCCTGCCATATTATTAAAAGCTCGTGCTAGTTGAGCTGTTTCATCTTTTGAGTTAATTTTAACTCGGATATTTAAGTTGCCTGCAGTAAACTCAGCCACAATATTAGCCAGATAAATCAATGGCTTAGTCAGTAGTTGCCCAATGGCAACGGCGATGATTGTTACTACTCCAGCGATTAGTGTAAATAGGAATAGTGCATCACTAATTTGCTTTTCCACAGGCGCTAGAGCCACAGCTAGCGGTTGTGCGAAAAGCACAGACCAAGGTTTATATTGTAAACGAGCGATCGCGATCAAATTTGCCTGATTATCATTTCCCGTAAATGATGCTATCAAAGAGGATTGTTTGGTATCTAATGCTTGCTTGATTTTGGGTAAATTTGTAGCAGTTTCTTTAGTCAAACTCTTCGATAAACGCCCTTCGCTTTGTAGTTTAGTTGCGACATCAGACGACAGAGGGACAATGGATTTAAAAAGCAGTTTAGGTGTTATGCTATGGGCTAGATAAATATAATTTTCATCTAAAAGAATTGCTGATAATTCTGCCCCGGCTCGCTCAGTTTGTCGAGTTACTAATTGCTGAACAACTGTGGCATTGTAGGATACCCGTAAGATCCCTAATATCTTTCCCTTTGCATTGCGAACAGGACTACTAAAAAATAGTTGAATTAGATCGGGAATTTTTGGCGATCGCTTCATACTAGAGACAAAAGGTAGCTGAGTTTGCAGAGGTTTTCTAAAGTAATTTTGACTGGATTCATCTCGACCAATATCCCGTGTATTCGTATCTAAAACATTCCGTCCGTTTATATCTAGCAAAGCGTAAGAGATAATATTGAGCATATCTTTACGACTGAGACGGATTAATGTTTCTGTCGCTAACCGCATTTCAGGACTATCCTTTCGCTGTTCGACCGGTTGGGCGAGGCAAGCAGATAAACCTGGTAAAATCGCTTCTACGCGCACGGCATTGAGATTAGTATCAATAAACGCATCTATTCTGTTAACAGTTTCCTTGGCTGCCGCAGATAGAGCTTGTCGTGCGTTGTCAGTTAGTGCCTTTTCTGTTGTCTGTTTATTCAGATAACTTAACAACAGTAAAGGGATGAGAGCAACCATAAGAAATGATACGATTAACTTGGTACGGATACTGGTTAAAAGTGAGTGATTCATGGGCGCACATTAGAAGGAGATAAGAAAGATGAATTAAACAAAGTTTTGATAGCTGGAATGCGTGTAACGTCGCCAGAGCGAATAAAAAAGTCTGTATATATCTTAGCTTTTTTGTATATAGACTGACTGCTGCTAGGGTCAAAAAAATTCTTATTTTCCTCAAGATTAGTGAGGTTTATGCCCTCTAAAGATAGTGTATTGCTAGGAATATTTAATGCTTTACTAATGATAGCGTTTCCTTCCTCAACATTTGCTTCCCAGTAGGTCACGGCTTGCAGCCATGCTCGAATAAATGCACGAATATCTTCAGGACGATCGCGGATTACTTCACCGCGAAAGGCAACCACATCTAAAATCAAGCCAGGAGTTTGTTTGCTGGTAAATAGGATGTGACCTCCTAATTTTATGGCTTCAGAAAGATAGGGTTCCCAAGTGTGTCCAGCTTGGATTTCATTGCTTTTAAAGCGTTGGGGAAATTCGTAAGCGTCGAATTTAACTAGATTTACATCTTCCTTCGTTAAGTTGGCAGTTTTTAACATCTCAGTGACAAAAACTTCACTAAATGCGCCTAGATTTGCGCTCACGTTTTTCCCTTTCAAGTCAGCTACGGTTTGAATTTTTGATTGTGCAACTACCACATCTGCGCCTGTGGTTTCATCTACAACCATGACAGTTTGGATATCGGGATTTGTGGCACTCAAGCTCATAAAACCTCCCAAGGCAAATCCACCACCATCATACTTCCCGGCACTGAAATCTGCTTGTTGCAATTGGCTGTAATTTATATAAATTATTTCCACGTCTACTCCTTCTGCTTTGAAGAATCCTTTTTTTTGGGCAATGATAACTGGATTATAGCCAACAAAAATGGTAAATCCTACTTTCAAGGGAGGGCGTTTTAATTCGGTTTGTCTTGGATGATGACAAGCAGATAGCAGACAGCAGGTAATGAGAAAAATACTAAGGGATCTGAGTAGTTTAGACATTGCTTATCACGGGTTCTACTAAATCAATAAGCTGCTCACAATTGAATTGACTAGCAATTTTTTTTAGGGAGTTGATCGAAGGAGTTTCTGTTTGGGGAATTTCTCCGGCCAGGGCAACATTTTCTGTTCGCTGGAATAGCAAATTTAATCCCGTATTATTAGCTCGTAAATATAACAGATTTTCTAATTTTTTCAGTAACAGATGTAGGTAAAAACCTGTATAATTTATAGTCGTTCTACCTGCTTCAATTTTCGATAAATCTAGTACATTAATTAGTGTTAGTAAATCATCACCACTACGATAGATGATTCCCGCATTTTGATTTTGGTCAGAGGAGAGGTTGTTAGCGCGTACCATCAATGGTGAAAAGCCGAGAATAGAATTGAGGGGCGATCGCAATTCATGGCCCATATATTTGCTGTGCGTAATATCAGTTCCAAAAAGTAATGCAACTGTAGGAGAGCTTCCAAACCCTTATTTCATAAATATCTTGAGGCTTGGCTGAATCGATTTGTTCAGAACGCTGAGAATATTGATTGTACTCAAGTCTATTGCCAAAGCGATATACAAGTTGATTTGCTGCACATATATAGCCAGGCATCAGCATCAGCTTGCAACAAAGCAGGATTTCCGAATCCCAGGAAGCGCAACGCAATTTAGATCGCACTCAAAGGGCGATCGCACAACTGGGAATCCCATACTTAGCTTTCAAAAATTTACCTGTAATTGTTAAACTGCAAAGCCACCGGATAATCTTCTTGTTTCAAGCGTTGAATCACCAACTGCAAATCATCCTTATCTTTAG
The DNA here is from genome assembly GCF_036701775.1 of Microcoleus sp. N9_A2. NCBI lineage: Bacteria > Bacillati > Cyanobacteriota > Cyanophyceae > Oscillatoriales > Microcoleaceae > Microcoleus > Microcoleus sp. N9_A2. The sequence goes on from NZ_JAUBRH010000051.1 coordinate 33,863, forward strand.
CAGAAACCCGCACTGAATCGCCTTGAATCGAACCTTGAATTTTTTTGAACTCATCGCGGATTAACTTAGTAATCTGTTTGGCGATTTCTTGAGTTAGTCCTTTTTTCAGTTTAATTTCTTGACGGACGCGGCTGCCGCTAGCAGGATCAATTTTGCCGTAATCAAAAATTTTCAAAGATAAATTCCGCTTGGCGGCTTTAGTTTGCAAAACAGTGTGAACCGCATCGAGAGTAAATTCGCTGTCCGTATTAACAGTGATTGATTCTTCGCCCAATTCTACGGTAGTTTTGGTATCTTTCAAATCGTAGCGGCTTTGGATTTCCCGCACTGTTTGGTCAACAGCGTTAACTAATTCTTGCCTGTCGAACTCGCTGACAATATCGAATGAATAATTAGCAGCCATAAATTAGTAATTGGTAATGGGTAATTGGTAGTTGGTAATTGGTAATGGATAATTGGGAATTGGGAATTGGGAATTGGGAATTGGGAATTAGGAATTGGGAATTGGGAATTGGGAATTGGGAATTTAAAATATTCTTCTTTCTTCCCTCTTCCCTCTTCCCTCTTTCTTCTTCCTTCTTCCTTCTTCCTTCTTCTTTCTGACAACTGACAATTAGCCATTCACAGCCATCAAACTGAAATAGAATAAAGTAGCTGTGCAGGAAGAACTAATCGCAAACATGAGCGATCGCCCCAGAGGCACATTCAGAATATAGAAAACGGAAAATAACAAGCGGGCGATCGTAAAAGCGATCGCAGCCCAACCCGCCGCCTCCGAATCTACCCCCGTCACAAAAGCCATCAAAGCCGCCGCTGAAAACAGCATAAACGTCTCAAACGAATTTTGGTGCGCCCAAGTTGCCCGCTGAGCGTAAGCAGGCAACCTCTCAAACATAGCGCGGGGGGCTGCTTGGTCATAGCCTAGCTGCAAGCGGGCGAGGGCAACCACCAAAAACGGTGCATAAACCAGCGCCGCCGCCACAGCAATACAATCAAGCAGAATAACCGACACAGGCAATCCCAACAGCATCATCCGCCTCGCAGTTCAATCAAAATAGAACAGAGTAACCACCTTGCGCTGTTCCTCCGCATCTTGGCAAGTTTTCAGCAAAGTGTGGCTTTCGTGAAAAGCAAAACAGATCAGTTGCTGACAGCGAGAAATAATCTCCTGATTGCACATGGCGCTTGCTTCCGGGAGAGACAAGCTATCATTTTTAGGATTTTCCACCAAATGTATCACTTGTTCTAGCTGCTCGCGAGACTCCCGCGGCTGGCGGCTCATACTTTGGGGCAAAATCACCGTCAGCAGGTTAGGATCTGCCTGCATTGCCCCCCGAATCGCGGCGGAATTAGTGCCTGTAGCGCCTGATGTGATGAGCTGATTGCCTCCCAGAACTAAGGCGTAGCTCAGCATCTCAATTAGCTGCTGGTGGGTAATAGGAACGTGACGAGAACCCAAAAGAGCAATCCGCTTGGAGCTGGTTTGCTGGATCGCCGCAAGTTCTTGTAAAAAATCATCAACTCTGGGTAGCTCAATAGATTGACTCAAAGAATTTATTAAATTAAATAAAACTACGTTGTGGATTTTAGCAGACTCACTAGCCATTGCCACCAAAAAGAAGTTAAGAATTGCTGATTTACGGGATCAGACTAGAGGATCTGGAGATTTGAGGAAGCCAGAAGGCAGAATGTCTCAAGACATTCGGCAGCCGGAGCTCAAGGTAGAATTTAAGAAAAATTGAGAATTTAAGAATTTTGGCTTTTTATTTATTTAAACAAAAAATTCTCTCTGCCGAATACCTTCTTCCCTCAGCTCCGGCTCTGTTATTAATGGACTCGATCGCTCAGGCCCAAGGATGCCATCATGCCCTCAAGGTCAAAATGTTCTGCCATTAGCTGAGTAACGCATTCCACCTTGATCGGTTCGTGCAGGCGCACGCTGCCAAAGGTGCTGTCGATAATTTCTACCGTGGTTAGGGTATCCAAATCTACAGACAACACTGGAATTTCCATTTCTTCTGCTCTGCCGATTACCAGGGGAGAAGGAGGCAAGTGGCCTGTCAAAATTAAGCACTGAGTTGAGCTTTCCAGGGCCGCAAGTTGAATGTCGGTGCGATCGCCCCCGGTGACTACCGCCATATTTCTCGCTTTGCGGAAATACTTCATCGCCGAGCTAACATTCATCGCGCCAATTGTCAAGGTTTCCACCATCAAATCCAAACGGTCTGGACGGCAGAGCACTTCGGCTTTCAATTGGTGCACCAATTCTTTGACGCTGACACTCCGCAGCAAAGCGCTTCTCGGCAGCATTCCCAAAACTGGAATACCCGCAGCCTCCAAGAAAGGCCGCACTGTCGCCGTGATCGATTCGAGTTTGTCCGAGGGCACGTCGTTGAGGACAACGCCAGCCAAGCGCGAACCCAAACGCTGTTTAGCCGACAGCAAATCGTCTACATACAGATCGATCGGGCGCACTACCAGCAGCACAGAGGCATCAACCGCTGAGGCGACTTGAGGCAAAGACAAATCAAACAAACTGCCTTCCTCCAAATTAGCGGGGCCTTCTAACAGCACCAAGTCAGTGCTGGGGGCTTGCAAATATTGCGCCAGAGAGAGCCGGTAGTCTGTCTTGTCTTCTCCCTGCAAACGCTTGTGAACCGTCTCCTCGTCCAAATACAGCAGTGTTGACGGCATCTGACTTTCTGAGAGCTTCAGCGTCTCTACCGCGAACCGCACGTCTTCCTCCTCGGCTCCAGCTCCCTCCGAGCTGAAACAGGTTCCCAGAGGTTTGCCGTAGGCGACGGCGAGTCCTTTTGCCCGGAGTGCGAGTGCCATCCCCAGGGCGATGGCCGACTTGCCGCTGTAAGCTTTTGTGGAACCGATCAGTAAATATTTAGTCAATTTGGGTACGCCTTCAATCCTCAATTTACACCTGTCTATTTCAATAAATTTAGTTTTTTCTACAGTATTTCTGAACTGCGACTCAATTTGGCAATACTATTATACTCGATTTTGTCACTTTTGGGCAGATTGTTTTTTTACGAAAAGTTTTTATTCGGCTGTTAGCAACCCTTTTCTTCCCATTCTTTTTACTTGATTTTGGGAAAGCCGTTTTTAAATTGTTTGTTTTAGCCGCAGTTTTTGATAATAATTTCTCGCCCCTGCTTCATTGAAAAATCAATTTTAATTATAAAAATCTTAGCAATTATTAGGAGGAAAATTAGATAGTAATTCCGATGTTTATAAAATAAACATAATCGGCTAGAAGTGGTAATTTTACTAGAAATACCTATTGAGAGGGCTGGGGGAAGTTTTTGTTTGGGATCTAGCAATTATAAATCATTTGTGATTTTTTTCCACCCTCCCCTTCATAAGGGGAGCTTGGGTGGGATAAAAAAATACGACTCATTTATGATTGCTATCAAACAGGTATTTTGTAGGAATAAAGCCCGGTGCTTCCCTGCTCATTTTTGCATATAATTGAAAATCGATAGGTTGTATTATTAGTTATTAATTATTAGTGCGATCGCCCGCGTTCAAACTGAGCGGTGGCACTGCGAGCAATAAGCTGCTTAAAATCCGGCTTTTAGCTTCTAAACACATAAATTGTCGGGTGGCGTGAGCTGGCATTTCCGTAGCCTTTTGGCTGATTGCGATGCTAGCCCGATCGCAGTTCAAGCGCTGTAGATTGATTTTCCTTGGGCGGATCTACAGCGCTTTCCTCTCAGCTACCGAGTCGCAAAATTTGAACGAAATCGGACGGCGCGATTCGCCTAACGGCGATAGCTTCGCTCGCGCGTACTCGCACAGCACCAATTTCCGAAATAGGCTTTTGCGCTTGTTCCACAACAAATACAACAGTTTTCAATTGGATGAAATATAGGTAGGGACTCAAACAAAGCCTGAGTCCCTACGCGAAATCTGTATCAGCCTCAACTGACAATTGCGGTTGATTTACTTTAGGAATGGGGATAAGTGCTGATCCCCAAAGGGATTATTGAGAATGATCCAAGAACTCACTTACTATTTCCACTTCTCAAATAGGGCTGGCGCACCAATCATGTAATATTGCCGTCGTGGCTTTACACTATTGATGCGCCAGTTATAGCGCCTGTCAATCGATTTTAGATTTTAGATTTTAGATTTTAGATTGAAGAAAGCGACCCCACTGATAAATCCGGGGGCTCGGGATTCGGAGCTTTTTTCTCGCTCCACGAATCAATCCGGGGGCCCCGGATTAAATTGCTTGATAGTCAATTGCGGACTTTTGGGAGTGCGGCTGCGGTGAAAGTTATTCATCCATTCGCATCAGCTTGCGGTAAAACGTTTTAGAAAAATCGACGGTACGAGTTCGCTGAAAAGTCAGGAGAACCTCAATTAAGCAACTAACAAACTCAGAGCTTTGCATAGTCACTTCGTAGCTGAGTTCAGCATTGCCGTCAAACAAAACCCGACAGCGGGTTAAATCGATCGGCAGCGACGAGATATTCCAACTAGCGACAAACGGCACGCTCTCCCCGCCGTCAATTTTTCTTGCCCCCTCCAAGCTTTTGAGCTTGTAGAGGCCAATAGCGTGCGGTAAAAACTTACGCCTGGGCTCTTGACAGAAAGGCGCGTAGACTTTCACTTCTTTGTCATCGGCTGGCTTGAGTTGAGGAATAGACATATTTCCACCTCAGACAATTATTACTAACAGATAGTTTAGATCCCCTGAAAAAACTAGCAGATATTCCTGGTCGATCGCAAGCAAAAGTCAACCCAAATACTCTATGCAGTGCCGGTTTACCAGGGCCGTACAAGCACCGAACCCGCTGGTTGTCCTCCCGTCCGCTTTCGACAAAAGCCCAGAAACTGATACAGTAGATGCTTATATCTAAAATCAAAAACTATTGGTGGTTGAATCAAGTAACCTATGCAGGAGAGTTCTTGGCCAGAAAACGACGCTCGCAGCGAGCTTAACTTGGACATCTCTGATTTAGCTCAAGAAGAGCTCAAGAGTTTGACCTCGCACTCGAAGCTCAGCAAAGTATTTGCTATACCAGACATTGGCGACAGGGTGTTTGACGCGGAAACAAAAGCAGAGCTCCCGGTGGCGGTGTCTGTGCCGGGAACTCCCTCTTTTCCTCAAAATCTGTACCGGGGACGCCGCGGAAAAGCCGCCGCAGTGCTGACTGCGATTTGGGCCGGCACGATCGCCCTGCACTTGATTTCTTGGGGTGCGTGGGTAGTGTGGGGGTTGACGGGACTGCTGTGGATGCAAGCATTTCGAGTTTTATTTGCTTCGCCCAAGCCCGCACTGCCGCCTCTTGCCGATGAAAGTCGAGAAGATTGGCCTTACGTGTCGCTGCTAGTGGCGGCGAAAAATGAGGAAGCGGTGATTGCCCGATTCGTAGAATCGATCTGCAATGTAGATTATCCGATCGACCGCTACGAAGTTTGGGCGATCGACGATCACAGCAGCGACGACACGCCGCTAGTATTGGAACAGCTAACCAAAAAGTACCCTCAGCTCAAAGTATTTCGCAGAGGAGCAAATGCCAGCGGCGGCAAGTCGGGAGCCCTGAATCAAGTGTTACCGCTGACTCGCGGGGAATTTGTCGGCATATTTGACGCCGACGCGACGGTAACACCGGATTTGCTGCGCCGGGTGCTGCCAGTGTTCCAAGGAGAAAAGGTAGGGGCTGTGCAAGTCAGAAAAGCCATCGCCAATGCTTCGGTAAATTTGTGGACTCGCGGCCAAGAAGCAGAAATGGCTCTCGACAGTTTTTTCCAGCAGCAGCGGATTGCGATCGGCGGCATTGGAGAATTGCGCGGTAACGGCCAATTCATGCGCCGCACCGCCTTGGAAAGCTGCGGAGGCTGGAACGAGGAGACGATTACCGATGACCTGGATTTGACGGTGAGGCTGCACCTAGACCGATGGGACATTGAATTTCTCGCTTTTCCAGCCGTGTCAGAAGAAGGAGTCACTAACGCTCGCGCCCTGTGGCACCAGCGCAATCGCTGGGCAGAAGGTGGCTATCAGCGTTATCTTGACTACTGGCGGCTAATTTTGCGGAACCGCATGGGAACTGGGAAAACTTGGGATTTATTTGGATTTTGGGTGTCTCAATATTTCTTACCCACAGTAGCGCTACCCGACTTTGTCATGTCAATTGCGCTGCGCCGGATGCCGATCGCCAGTCCCATAACTTTTATGACCCTTACATTGTCGGTGGTGGGAATGTTTGTCGGTTTGCGCCGCACTCGCAAAGAGACCAAATTTGACGTAAGGCGAGTTTTTGTCACCTTGCTGCAAACGCTGCGGGGTACTGTGTATATGTTCCACTGGCTGCTGGTAGGGACTGTGACGGCTCGGATTGCGGTACGGCCTAAGCGGCTCAAATGGGTCAAAACCGTCCACCAAGGCGCTGCTAAGTTGACAGTTGACAGTTGACAGTTGACAGTTGACAGTTGACAGTTGACCGAAGGAAGATGGAAAAGGGAAGAAGTCATTAGTCATTAGGAAGAAGGGAGAAGACATACACGGCAAGCTTGAACGCGAGCCGTATTTGAGGTTTAATTAGGTGATTTACTTAGCATCAATTGATAATTAGCTAGCAGAAATATTTCGGAACAGTATTGTCAAAAGTCCGAAGATTTTAGAAAAAAAAAATCCATCAATTGATGACCAAATAGGTCTCAATCAGAGCCACAATAAAATTGGGCAATTCTCCGAGAAAACACTGCGAAACAGATGAGGTGATAAATCATCGGCGAGCGGTAATAACGAATAAGTAATCGGCAATACAAAAGTCTAAAATTAAAAGATAAAAGGTATAATTTTTAATTTTTAACTTTTAACTTGACAAAAAACCAATTACTATCTATTAATTATGAATTGCCAATTAGGACGAATTGCTTGTTGCCAACTACCCGTCACCCGTAATTGATAATGGATTTGTTAGAGTACCAAGCTAAATCTTTATTTCGCCAGATGGCAATTCCGATTTTGCCGTCGCAGCGGATTGACAATCCCGCCGACCTCAAAGGACTGAAAATTCCTTACCCCGTTGTACTCAAATCGCAAGTGCGGGCTGGGGGACGGGGCAGGGCGGGCGGTATCAAGTTTGTGGAAAATACGATCGATGCAGTAGCAGCCGCTCAAACAATTTTTAATTTGCCGATCGAGGATGAATATCCCCAAGTCCTGCTGGCAGAAGCAAAGTACAACGCTGACCAAGAATTGTACTTAGCGGTACTCCTAGACCCCGTAGCCCGCCGCCCGGTGCTTCTGGGTTCGAGACAAGGAGGTATGGATGTCGAAGGGTCGATCGATCAAATGCAGCAAGTTGCCGTAGATCAAGAATTTTCCCCATTCTATGCGAGGCGTCTTACGCTGAAAATGGGATTGCAGGGAGACTTGATTCAATCGGTGAGTACCATTGTCGAGAAAATGTACCGGCTGTTTGTCGAAAAAGATTTAGATTTAGTAGAAATCAATCCTCTCGGCATCAGTCCAAGGGGAGAGGTAATGGCTTTAGACGGTAAAGTCACCGCCAACGACGATGCGTTGGGACGGCATCCAGATTTGGCAGCACTCTCGGGCAAGAGGCAAAGCAGCGGGTTGGCACGGGAAAGGAGAAGCCCCCATTCCCAGTCCAAGGTTCAGCAGTCTCCGGAATTAGACCCCAAATCTAAATCCCCAATCTCGAATTCCGAATCCCTGCAATTAATAGAACTAGACGGGAATATCGCGATTTTGTGCAACGGAGTGGGGCTGACAATGGCAACTCTGGATGCTGTAACCCACCAAGGAGGAAAACCAGCTAATTTTGTGAATATGGGTTCCCTAGACCGCTACGATGCAGCAAATGCCCTGCGCGATCGCGCGGAGTTGGGTCTGGAGTTAGTCGCTCAGGATAAAAGCGTTAAGGTGATACTTGTAAATATTTTGGGCAGCGCCTCCAAAACAGAGGAAATAATCGCCGCAGTAGCCGGCTATTTGGAACGGAAAGCTCGCGCTAACCGCCACATCCAAGTTGTGCTCCGGCTGGTAGAGATCGATGCTGATGCTGTTAAAAAGCGTTTGGGACAGTTGCCGGTGCAGCTAGCTAGCACTTTGGATGAGGCTGCGGCCGCTTCTGTATCCTCCGCCAAGTAGCGGCAGTCGATCGGCAAAAAACGAGATTTCTGTACAGATGAAGGCCTTCTGCTTTTTACAGATCGAGTGTCAAGTGGGAAAAAATGAATTTAACTCCTGAAAGCAAAGTCCTAGTACAGGGCATTACAGAATCTCCCGCGTCCACCCGCGCCGCCCTGATGATGAAAGCATACGGCACGAATGTAGTCGCCGGTGTCAGTCCCGGTCGGGGGGGGCTGGATTTGGAGGGAATTCCGGTTTTTGATTTGGTAGAACAAGCAGTGGCGGCAGTGGGTCACGTTGACACTGCGGTAATTTTTGTAGACGCTTACTCGGTGCTGGATGCGGCTCTAGAAGCGATCGCGGCAGGAATTCGGCAAATCGCGATCGTTACTGGGGGAGTGCCTCCTCTGGATATGGTGCGCTTAGTCAGAAAAGCAGAGGCCACCGAAACTTTGGTAATCGGGCCCAACAGTCCGGGGATTATTGTGCCCGACAAACTGCTGCTGGGAACTCACCCCAAGGAATTTTACACTCCCGGCCCGGTGGGAGTGATCAGTCGCAGCAGCACTTTGACTTACGAAGTTGCCCTAGAACTAACGGAGGCTGGGTTGGGACAGTCGATGGCGGTTTGTATTGGCTGCGACGCGATTGTCGGTTCTTCTTTTATGCAGTGGCTGCAACTTTTGGACGAAGACGACAGTACCGAAGCGATGGTTTTGGTAGGGGAAGTTGGCGGGTGGAGTGAACAAGCTGCTGCTTCTTACATCGCTTCGGCGATCGACAAACCCGTGGTTGCTTATCTAGCCGGCCGCTACGCTCCCAAGGGCCCGTCTTTGGGCCACGCCGGCATCCTGATCAGTTCTCGGGCGGCTGCCCAGAAAGCCTTTGGAGTTACGGCCCCAAACAAAATGGCTGCCTTTGAAGAGGCGGACATACCTGTGGCGGCTCGACCTTCAGAGATTCCTAAGTTGCTCAAAAAATTGCTCAAGACAAATTGATTGCTTTGGGAGTTTTCACAAAAGTCCTAACCCTCTTGGGGGTTGGGATAGGGGTAGTGCGGGGGCGGGTTGGGTCTCAAAAGTGTCTGCAGAATGCCACAACAGCCGCTTCAACCCGCCTTGAGGACACATGTATGATTTTTTTACCAAAGCCCTCTGATCGGCGTCACAGGCTGCGGTGCGGGCGCTGGCAATGGGGCGGCGCGGCGCGGCGCTGGAGGCGGAGTTGTTGGCTGCACGCTGCGACGAGGTTCGATCGGACTTTCGGTGCGAGTTGTTTCAGTTGTGCGAGTTGTCGATCGCGTCACATCTTCAAGCAGGCTTCGCAGAGTTCCAGCTATACTCTGAACTTTCCCAACAGCGGTGCGAAGGCTGGCAACATCTACGTAAACCTCGTTGAGAGGATACTTTTTCAGGATTTCCAGCAGCGATACCTTACCGTCATCCCCGGATGCCAGGATCACTGCTGCCCGCAGAGCTTTCCCGCTTTCTGTGCGGCGCTGAGTCCGAATTGCTTGACCGATGTCGTCAGTGATTTTTTCTCCTGGGGTGCTGTAAACCACCCTAGCCAGATTAGCAGGCTTTAAACCAATTTCTAAACCCATGAACCCCCGCAGTATTTGCGCGTCCATTTTGGAGACCCGGATAATTTGTTGGAGGGTTGGCGTCGTCGTGCCGTTTTTAGCAAATTCTTCTAAGTCGCTGATATTGATGGCTTGTCTGATCGGGCCAAATGTGAGGACAACTTTTTCGGCCCCTAATGCTCTACTGCTGCTAGATAATATGCTCGCGCTTGCTCCTAAAACTAGGGCAATGCCGATCGATACAAATTTTGTTAATTTCATATTCACCGCTACATTAAAATTATTTTTTCGAGATTTGTACATTTTTGTACATTATAGATGCAGCAGTTATATTCTACAAGGTAGCCCGTGTAATTTGTGCCCGCGTCACACCCACAATCTCGATCGAGACTTTTTCTGATCTTGACTTTAAAAATAAGTAACCGCATCTGCCGAAATATTTTTGCTTCTCTTCATTCGGCCTTCTACCTTCTACCTTCTACCTTCTACATCTCTAGCCTTCTACATCTGAGTGCCTTCAGCCTTCTACATAAGTGCCTTCTAGAAGTTATGTTGAAAACCAAGCGCAAATCCAAGAAATCCAAACACAAGCATAGCGAAAAAACAACAGCGATCGCCAAAAAAGAAGTAGCTGCACAAAAACGCAAAACTTCACAAAAGCGCAATGAATTAGTGCAGGCGATCGCCATAAGCTGCTTAGTCAGCCTTACTGCCAGCATCCTCCTGTTGTTCGTAGCCGGCCCTAAGATTGCTATTGCAGGAGGCGCAGCCTTAGCCATCTTGCTGCTTTCCTACAAATACCCCCGTCAAGCTTTATGGACTTTTCTAATTTACCTGCCTTTTAGCGGTACAATTACTTATGCAATTGGCGGAGGTAATGCTGCATTTCAAGTAGCCAAAGATGCTTTCTACATACCAGCCCTCATCGCCCTAATTCAAAGCTGCAAAAAGAAACAGTTGCCCCTGTTCATTCCCAAACCAATGCTTTCTACCTTCAGCATCCTGTTGATGATGGCAATCCTGACTTTAATTTTTGTGAACGGGGAGATGCAGCTCAACCCTAGGGCGGGCGACAAACCAATTCTGCAAGGAATTCTCGGATTAAAAGTATTGATAGGTTACATACCGCTGATTGCTTGTACCTATTATCTGATCCGCACTAAGAAGGATTTAGTATTTTTTAGTCGAATGCACATCGTTTTGGCGATCGTTTGCTGCCTTCTAGGTTTGATTCAGTACCTGTTGCTGCAAAGTGGAAAGTGTGCGGGTACCCGAGGAATGATCGGAAACGACTTATATAAAGCAACGCTGCAAGCTAGATGTTTTGTCGGCGGTTCTTTAGTGTTCAGTCCAGAAGTCAAGTTGATCCGCTTGCCTGGAACTTTTGTAGCGCCTTGGCAGTGGGCTTGGTTTTTAATTTCTAATGCTTTTTTAACCTTTGCCTCTGCTTTTTGTGACCCTTCATTTTGGTGGCGAGTTATCGGTTTATTGGGCATGGCATTAGTATTTGCTAATGCAGTTATTTCTGGTCAAAGAGCTGCTTTAGTTATGGTTCCAGTGGCCACGGCTATCCTGCTAATTCTCACTGGTCAATTAGTTAATTTCAAACGATTTATTCCCATCGGTGCAGGACTGGCGATTCTGCTGTTTGCCGGTGCAGCAATTAACCCGGGAATTGTCGAGCAGCGGTGGGAGAGTTTTGTTAGTCGCTGGAATGCTGCACCGCCCCAGCAGTTTCTCTTTAATCAGTTCGAGCAGAGCAACAATTTTATCATTGACAAACCTCTCGGTAGAGGTGTGGGACGAGCCACTAATTCAACGCGAATATTTGGTGCCACGCAGCTAATTGAAACTTTCCAACCTAAGTTGATATACGAACTAGGTTATCCGGGAATGATTAGTTTTCAGATCATGCTTTTACACTTAGCTTTTCTAACTTTTAGAGCTTACCGATCAGTCAAGGACAAAAGTTTGCGGAGTTACGGAGCTAGTTTTTGGGTGTTTGTTGCATTTATTACGATCAATACTCAATACTATCCGCTGGATGTAGATCCAGTGTCCGTGTATTATTGGGTTTTAGCTGGGGCGATTTTAAAGTTGCCCAAAATTGATAAACAGGTGCAGGATGAAAAACACCAGGAAGTTGAGTCAAATGAATTGCAACTTCACCAGCCATTAAAGGAGAAAAAAATTATTGCATCTTCCCCAATTTGAGAAGAGTTTTGAGTGTTGAGTTTGGTGGATTCTTTGTTGTTCAGTAACCCGCTTTCGCTCCAAGGCGGTGCAAAGATAGCCCGCCGTTCTGGATTTCTTTGTGCTAAAGCCCACCCCTACAGCATATTTTGGCTCTTAACTTTACTGCGGTTGCCAAACCGGATCGCTAGCATTCAAATCTTTGTCATTTGTTAATTTAGTCAATCCAGAACCGTCCCAATTAATTACATATAAGTTGCTTTTATCGCCTTGGATTTCATTAAAAGCAAAAGCAATTTGCTGGCTGTCAGAAGACCAAGCTAATTCAAAAATTCCAGACAGTTCTAGCCGAGGAGCTAGTTGATGTAGCTGGCGACCCTTAGCATTGATTGTGTATAGTTTTTGATTGTTGAAGTCTCCGGCGAGGAAGGCAATAAGTTGGCCATCCGGCGACCAGGAAAGTGTATCGTAGTTTCCGGGTTTTTGGGTGAGGTTCTGGGCGGTTCCCCGGTTAATGTCGATCGCATAAATATCCTGCTTTTCCCCGCTCAAATCGCCCGCTTTGCCATGATAGTGAGCAATGCGGCTGCTGTCGGGTGACCAAAATAGTTTGACGTTGTAAACCTCATTTTGCGGGTTGTTAGTCAAATTTTTAAGGTTTGTGCCGCCTGCATTAATCGTGTAAATTTGCTGTTTGGGATAGGTGCCGGAGAAAAAAGCGATTTTTGTGCGATCGGGCGACCAAACAAGTTCCATACCGCCGGATGTATACTCGCCGGGACTTTGAGTGAGTTTGGTCAGGCCCGAACCGTCGGAATTCATTTTGTAGATATTTTTATCCTTGATAAATGCTACCTGCTGGCCGTCGGGTGAAATATAAAATTCCGATGAAATTTCAGTTTTAGCCGGTCGTCCTCCTAATTCCCAATTCCGAACTAATTTAGTTCCTTTAATACCCGAAGTGTCGCTCGTATAAAGTGATTGACTGCCGGGAGAATCTGAGGTAAAACCGTCGCAAGAACGGGCAAAAACAAGTTTTTGGCTGTTGGAAAACCAAACTATTTCAAAATTAGTTGCTTTGCAAGACTCCCCAGCAAACTGTTTAGTTAGCCCGGAACCGTCAGCCTTGACTGTATAAATGTCAGTGTCTCCGCTGACGAAAGCCAGCCGATCGCCATTGGGCGACCAAACTAGCGTGTAGCTAACATCTATATTGGGTGCAAGTTGGCGGCGGGCCCCGTTAGTATTGACCATAAATAAATTGTTTCTAACCTCGCTGCCGCGCCTCTGGAGGGCGGCAAACGCTAGAATCCTTGGTTTTTGGGCTGCGGGTGATCCGGGGCTGTGAAGGCTCAAAAACAAGCTGAATAAGAGTGTTAGGGAGATAAGGGCGATCGGCCTAATTCGCAATAATTTATGCAAACGCATTTTGTCAATATCATCTCCTTACTTTTAAATCTTCACAGTCTTCAGTCCTCATATCCCCGACTTCTTAAAGTGCTGGGGGGATATGGCAAATTCTAACTCCAAACTATTACCAATGCCGAATTGGCAGCAATGCCCCATTCCCCATGCCCCATTCCCAATGCCCATTCACAGTGTTTGTCTGTCGATATGTCTCGACAGCCTCAAACTCTGTTTAATTCTACCAATAATTAGCTCGAACATTTTTTTGCGGGACGGATTCTTGCTGCTGGGCGGCATTCCTAACTCGCAACACATCAAGTTCAAGTCAGTTGCACTCATAGTCAACAATTTTTGTCTCACCTCTTCTTCATTACCATTCTTAGCTTGTAAACGCAGTTCTTCATAAACTTCGAGAACATTTCCCGCCGATAAATTAGCAAGTTTATTAACATCAGCACCCCTGGGAAGATCCGAAGTTTTTGACCCTGCAGAAAGCACTCCCCGCTTGACTTGAGTCTCAAGCCGGGTTAATTTTCGAGCAACGTCCCGCAAGATTTCCTTAAGTTCGCCAATTTCCTCAACTAACCCCCCGCTTTCTTGTTCGGAAGCAGCCAAAATTTCTTTTTTACTCATTTCAGATACTCCTCACACTCGCGCCATAGTTTTTCAAATTCTCTAACTAATTCTCGCGGCAGTTCTCCCTCATTAATCGCCCGTTTTAGCCCCACGCTTTCCCGAATCGTCGATTCCAAAAATCTAACTTCTATGTTATTGTCTTTGGATATCTCAGCGCAAAGTCTCTTGACTTCTCTCATGTAAAACTGAACTTCATTTGTTAGCAATCCTCCATAGGTTTTAGCTTTATTCATAAACACTGCTATCTTGGGAAACGGATAAGGTTCAATCCGTTTTTGGAGAGAGTTTAAGACTAAACTCAATCCCCTAGAACCAAAATAATCTGGATTGACGGGAATTAATATTAAGTCGCAGCAAGAGAGTACGCTATAGGTGAGGAGACTGAAGGAAGGCGAACAGTCAAAAAGCATCAAGTCGTATTTGGGGAGATTGGGAGAGTTGGCGATTTTGCCGATGAATTGGCGGATGAAGTCTTTAACACTTTTTCCCTCAAATCCATCTAAATCCAACCAATACAATTCTTCAACTGAAGGGACAAAATGTAATTGTTCGTCAATCTGATAAATCGTGTCGAAACCAACGGGAAATTTAAAGTTTTGTCCGGCTTTTTTAAAGACTTCGAGGGCGTCGTAAATTGTGAGTCTGTGCTTGAGAGATTGTTCGTACCACTTACCAAACTTATCATCTAAATGACCGGTATTTTCGTTAAGCCCGATCGCATCTGTGAGCGACATTTGCGGGTCTAGGTCTAACATCAAGACTTCTAAGTCTGTTCCTTGGGATATAATATTTCCCAGACTCCAAGTGACGGTGGTCTTTCCGACTCCGCCTTTGAAGTTGATTACCGCTATTGATTTTGGACTCATGGCTGGCTTTGTTTGGATTTTGCTCAATTTTTTATTAAAACATATTGTGTGACTTTGTTCAGCGCGCGATCGGCTCCATGTGTCAACTGACCTGAAAGGGAGACTCGGAGCGAGAAATTAATAATAAAATAAACACGAGATGATGTCAAATCAAGGTTTGTAGTTGGGCGGCAGCGCCTTGAACTCAACTACAAACCTAAAAATCCCTTAATTACTCTGATAGTGAAATCAACTTTTAGGGTGCGTCAGACGAAGTTCGAGATATCTTATGGAGGGTGTAGGATGCGGGGGCACCTTACTAATTGTGACACAGGTTTTAGTCCTAGTACACTCGCAAAAGCGGAACGACATTGTTCTTATTTTGACTTCAAAATTACTTTCTTCCTTGCCAGCGCATCCAAAAACAATATAACAGAGTCAATATCAACCATCCCGACACACAGCAAAACCCAGGAAGCGCAACATCAATATTGGGTAAAGACTGGGTGTTGACTTCAGTAAATTGATTAATATATGGTTCAACAAAGTTGTCATGAGCATCTTCCAATGCTTCGCGTTGTTTGATTCTATCTTCTTGGTCGTTCATCCTTAACCAGCCTTCATTTCAACCGTATGAAGGTATGGTCGGTTTGGGGTAGGAGAGCAAAGCAATCCCCCCGGTTGAATCAGCCATAAACTTGATATAATCAACGTTAGAGCGGTTTGGGGTACGTCGTAGAGATTGCAGCCCCCCCCAAAGTTCTTTTGCAATTCCCCTCCCTTGAACCCATGCCGAGCAAAAAGAAAGTCACCTATGGGCCTGCTGTTAAAGAACGTGCCAAACGCTTATTAGAGGCACTGTTGGCTTATGTCGATTTGGAATTAGAAGACGTTGGTGGAATCTCCCTAAGTCATAAATGGCAGGATGAAACTACCACACAGCCGAAATTGGAGATTGAAACTAAACTGAGGGTGCTGGAATTTCTCACCACAAAAGATAAGCATGAAGGGAAATTACTACAACGCAGATTAGACAGGCACTTAATGAGCATTTAAAGGACTTTTTGCAAATTCTCGAAGATAAGCGCTTTAAGACGCAGCGAGAAGAAGAGTGGCACTTTAGTCTGAAGTTGTGGAGTAGGGACAAGAAAGAGAATTTAAGACAATTTGAAATTGAATGGGAACGCCAACGCCCGGAAAAATCTAAGCAACAGGAGGAAACTCTGCGGGAAACGGTTGCTGGAAAAACCCCTAAACCTGAAGAAGAACTCATAAACTGGCAAGAAATCTGCCGCCACAACCTCGCGCAACAAAAGCAACTCACCACTAACCTCTTCACCAACGCCAACGGGATGACACCGCAACTGGATGGCGTTTATGTTCCCTTAGCCATTGTCGCAACACATCTTCAAAAACCCAAACCTCAGCCAAGGAATCAGCAGGAAGAAAAGGAAAAAGAAACAGAAAAACTGATTCCCATTGCTGAAGAACGCTTTTTTGAAGATGTGTTGCGACAAGGGAAAAGCGACATCAGTCAAGGGCGCAAAATTGCGATTATTGGCGAACCGGGTGCGGGGAAAACCACGCGGTTACAGAAGATTGCTGATTGGATTTTAGAGCAAGATTTGGGGTTGCCGGTTTGGATAGATTTAGATGAATTAGGCGAGCAAGATATCTGTCAGTATTTGGAAAAAGTGTGGTTGTCTCGGTGTCAAGGAGAAGTGACGTGCGGTGATTTAGAAGCACAAATTAATCGGGTTTGGTTGTTGCTGGATGGTGTGGATGAAATGACGCACACTCAAGGAATGCAGCAGTTGGGGAAAGACTTATTAAGGTTCTGGGTGCAGGATGCGCGGGTGGTGGTGACTTTAAGGGTGAATGTTTGGGAGGCGGATCAAAATGCTTTTTCGGGGTTTGATGTGTTTCGCAATTTGGAGTTTAATGCGGAA